>CADBNO010000177.1 GCA_902796105.1 uncultured Lachnospiraceae bacterium
CTGCATATGAGGAGAAACTGGCAGGACAGATGGATCCCTATCCCGATTGGTATGACCGGGAAGCGAAAACACTGCAGGAGAATGCTGCGTGTACCGTTTCGGCGGATGAAGCGCAGCGCCTGTGTCGGATCATATCCTATCAGGAGATAGATGCTGTTCTGGAACAATTGAGAGGGGAAAAGGACAAGGGGAACCGGCCGGAGCTTTTGCTGTTTGCGGAAGAACCGGACAGCCTGTCTGCAGATGCGCCGAAGTTTGCGCTCACCGCGATGCGTGAGCATCCCAATGCCGTGTTCTGGTATGCGGATGAGGATCACGGGACAGATCCGGCAGGCGCGGGGAAACATGTATGGCCGTTTTTTAAGCCGGACTGGTCTCCGGATACGCTGAGCGGTTTTTTCTATTTCGGAAGTTATGTGGGAGTCCGCTCCCGGGCGTTGTCGTCTACGATATGCGAAACAGTATGCAAAAAGGAGATCACTCCCAGAGAGAGGATATACAGGCTGTGTCTTTCTCTCGTTTATCAGGATTTGTTTGACGGGGAAAGCAAAACGGGAGCAGACTTTGCCTGCCATACGCCACTGATCCTGTACACGGGGAAGGAGGTTCCTCCGCACAGACCGAAGACGGAGGGGATATTTGAGAATACAAACTCTGACGATTACCGGTCCTGCGGAAACTATTGGGGCTATGAAACACAATATATCCCTATGAAAAAAGAACTATTGACAAAGTTTTCCTCCTATGGCTGTGCAGGCGGCTCTACCGCATTGCGAGGGGTGGGAAATGTGTATCCGTTGAAAAAACCGGAGGATATGCCGACGGTGTCTGTCGTGATCCCGTCGAAGGACCACGCAGGGGTGCTGAAAACCTGCATCTCTTCTTTTTTGGAGAGAACGGATTATCCGGAGAATAAAGTGGAGTTTATCGTCGTGGACAACGGCAGTGCGGAGGAATGCAGGAAGCTTACGGAGTCGTTTCTGGAAGAGATCAAAACGCATCCGATGGTAAGGCGGACGGCATATTTATATCATAGGGCACCGTTTAATTTTTCGGCGATGTGTAATGCAGGCGCAAAAGCGGCGGAAGGGGAGCTTTTGCTTCTGCTGAATGACGATATTGAGATTTTGGTGAACGACTGGCTGAACATCCTGGTCGGACAGAGTTTGATCCCGGGGACAGGTGCTGTCGGCGCAAAGCTCTGGTATCCCGGTTTTGAAAGGATCCAGCATGCGGGGATCACGAATCTTGCGGTTGGTCCGTCGCACAAGCTGATCACTTTTCCCGAGGACAGGTTATATTATTACGGACACGGCGCTGTGAGCATGGATATGATGGCTGTGACGGCGGCATGTCTTTTGGTAAAAAGGGAGATTTATGATGGGGTTGGCGGCTTGAACGAGGAGCTTGCCGTGGCCTATAACGATGTAGAGTTTTGTTTTCACCTGCTGAAAAAAGGCTATCGCAATGTGCAGCGCAATGACGCTGTCTTGTGCCACCATGAGTCCCTGAGCCGCGGCCGGGACGATGCATCGGATGAAAAGTGGGACAGATTGTACGCAGAGAGAAGAAAACTATATGATCTATACCCGGAGTATGAAGGGGATGATCCTTATTACAGTTCTTACCTGGTACAGGATCTGGCGGAGTATGTTACCGGGAAAACGGATCCTTTCGTGGACAGGCTCGATACCACAGAATGCGTGCGGATCATACAGCCTGATGAGCTGAAGTCGATAGGCAGTGATCAGATGCAGCTCACGGTGGACCGGGTATTGATCCAGCGGAAATTCCGAATGGATGAGCCGGATATCCTGTTGGCGGAGGGCTGGTGTTATCTGCCGGGTGAGGATAATGCAATGTATGAAGCCTTTTTGACGCTGCGGGCGTCAGACGGTGCGGCATATGTGTATCCGGTGAAGGCGAAATACCGGTACGATGTCTGTTCGATCCTTTCGCATGAGAAGAATGTGGGGCTGGCAGGCTTTGCCTGCCGGGTGCAGAAAGAGGAATTGCAGAAGGGGATTTATCAGGCAGGACTCTTGTACCGGCACAGAGGGACAGGGCGGGAGTTGTGGAAGGAGTCTGCGGAAACGGTGGAAGTGCAGTGAGTAAGCTTTGCTGTGCAGATAAGTACCTTTATGGATCAGGAGATTGATTGGAGAAAAGAAGATGGAAGAAAACAAAAAGGATCCGGAGAAGATGACGGAGGCTGAACAGACAGAGTATTACAGGGAGCTTTATGAAGCGGAAAAAGCCAAGACGGTGAAATTGTCTGTACGGTTGGCGGATACCGCAAGGGAGGCGGCCGATCTGCAGCGTAAGCTGGACAATATCAAATCAAGCACCGCATGGAAGGCATCGGCACCGCTTCGCAGTGTATATCATTGGACAAAGCGGACCAGAGACAGGATAAGGAGGCATGGTACCATCCATGGGATCCTGCGCAAAGTGAATAACAAGCGGATCGAGAGAAAAGCGATGCTGCAGCACGGTACCCGGAGTTTTCCGGATGAGGCGGAGCGCAAGAGGCAGCAGGAAACAAAATTTTCCAGACCGATCAGGATCAGCATTCTGACACCGCTTTATAATACGCCGGAGCAGTTCCTGCGGGAAATGATCGAGTCAGTACAGGCGCAGACCTATCAGAACTGGGAGCTGTGTCTGGCGGACGGGTCGGATGCGGAGCATACGGATGTCGGGGAGATCTGCGGGGAGTATGCGGCAAAGGATCCGAGGATCCGATACAAAAAGCTGGAACGGAACGGAGGAATCTCCGCAAACACCAACGAATGTCTGAAGCTTGCGACCGGTGAATATATCGGATTGTTCGATCATGACGATCTGCTGCATCCGTCGGTGCTATATGAGTACATGAAGCGGATCTGTGAGGAGGATGCGGATTATCTGTACTGTGACGAATGTACGTTTCAGGGCAGCAAGGGTATTGATGCCATGATCACATTGCATTTCAAGCCGGATTTTGCCATCGATAATCTGCGGGCCAATAATTATATCTGCCATTTCAGTGTCTTTGACCGTAAGCTGTTGGAGGGAATGGAACTGTTCCGGTCGAAATTTGACGGAAGTCAGGATCATGATATGACGCTCAGACTTACGGCGAAGGCAAAG
>CADBNO010000178.1 GCA_902796105.1 uncultured Lachnospiraceae bacterium
ACGCATTGCGTTTCTGTTGAACATAACGCATTGCACGGAGTCAGACTCGAAAAACGCTTTGCGTTTTCCTCGTTGAAATAAAGCTTTGCTTTATTTCATATTATAACTCAAAATGGCGGAAATAAAAAGAGTAAGATGCAAAAGAAACGGTAAATGCAAGGCGCAAGAAGCGGTAAAATAAGTGGTGGACTATCAAGTATTGTCAAATAATAGTCTGTGTTGTAAAATAAAACCGTAAACGTTTTCGTTTGAAATTGTTTCGCAATTTCCGATGCGCAAAGAGAACGCGCAGGAATTATGATGCAGATGTATTTTGACATTTTCCGGTGTATAGCGTTAAGAAAGCGACGGAGAGAACATATGGGTGAAAAAAACAAATTCAGGATGCGGAAATTTCTGGTGGTGATAGCGGCGCTCTCGTTGCTCATTTCCATCGTAGAAGGTGTGATCTATTATTCGACTTATGAGAATCCGTTCTTTAAGGTGTTGATGATCCTGCAGAACAGTATCAATGCATTTGCGTTCAAACCGGGGATCGCCATAAAGGATGTCAGGGAGGCCTTGGAAAAAACCGATTCCGTCTGGGTACATGCGGTGGGATACGCATACTGTATCTCTATTTTTGCAGCATACTACTGCACTTTGGCTGCTGTATATAAACTGCTGGAACAGGCGCTTCGTTTTGTGTTTATTTTTAAGCGAAACAAGGGCAAAGAACACATTCTGGTGTTCGGATACAATGAGGATGTCAAGATCCTTTTGGAGAATGGGATCGCGGATATCGGTACCGATGGCAAGAAATATGTGGTACATGTGATCAATCCGGAGGAGATCGGAGCGGAGGAACGATATAAGTATCTGAAAAAGGGCTATCTGTTTCACCAGTTCGATTGCTTCAAGGCAGGCGCCGGGGATCTGAAATATCTTTTTAAGCATGCATATGTGGATAAAGCGACACAGATCATTCTGCTGGATCATTCTTCTATCCGCAATTTTTCCCTGTTGCAGATGTTGTATGGATTTTATGCTCCGAATGAGGCGGAATGCAGAAAGCAGAAACTTGCTGACAATGTCAAGGTTTTCTGTCGCTGTGATGATGACGGTGTACGCAGGATGATCGCCGATTTTTATGACAGGCATACGGAGAGCGGGAAGATATTCGATCTGGAGCTGGTCAATCTGGCCGAGATGCAGGTGCGAAAAATGTATGATACCTATTCCATACACAATTATTATACGCAGAAGAATGTTGATATAAAAAACTGGAGCACAAACCTGTTGATCATCGGATTCGGCGAAGTGGGACAGCAGGCGCTTTTGCAATCATTCAGTCTGGGAATTGTCAGCAGTGAAAACCCCATAACGGTAAATGTACTGGATTTTCACATTCAGGAGAAAGCAGAAATTTTTGCAAACCACTTCAGTCTGGATTCTTTTGAGATGGACAAAGACCATTTCCATTTAAAGGACGATGTGGCCGATGGCTCGATGGATATTTATTTCCATAACATGGATGTGCGGTACAAGCAATTCCGGAGATTCTTGGAAAATCAGCAAAACCTGCCGACTTATGTGGTAATTGCCATAGATGATCTGGATGTTGTGACGCATTGTGTGCTGGAGCTTAAACAGTTTTTGGCGGATCGCGGGGAAGAAAATGTGCCGATCGTTCTGCGAATGGACAGCGACAGGCGTCTGGCAGATTATATTTCCGACAATAAGGACAGAGTCATTTTTGAAAATGTGGCTATTCTGGAGGACAGGAAACGCTTTTTGTCTTTTGCGTATATTCTGAATGAGAATATAGACAGTATGGCAAAAGCGTTCAACCTGAAATATTCACTGTTCCGATTTACAGAGGATGGGGATGCGATGCCCGACCGGACGATCACGGAACAGGAAGCATGGCAGCATCTGAAGCTGTTCAAAAGAGATTCCAGCCGGGAGCTGGCATATCATGAGAAAGTGAAGCGGCTTATTTATGATCACTATGAGAAAAACGCTGAAATAAAGCTGAGAGATAAGCTGGAGGAGCTCTTTGGATATGACGGGGTGTTACTGCTGCATCGAAATGATGCGTGGAGTTACAATGGGTCAGAGGAAGATTTTATGCAAAATCTGATGGCAGATGATCTTGCGTATGAGATTGCAAAAATGGAGCACAGAAGATGGTGCTACTTTATGGTTTCCAGGGGCTGGAGGCCGGATAAGACGGGAAGAGGACAAAAATCAGAAGAATGGCTGATCAATCCCTGTCTGGTAACGGAAGAGGAGCTGATAGAAAGTAAGCCTTATATGGTCAAGTATGATCTGATGCCGTTGCTGGCAGAGTATGTGAAGGAAAAGGAGAGAACACGAGATGAGTGAGATTGCGGGACTGAGAGAGAAAATTAAAAGTGTGGATCGTAGCAAACCATATGTATTTGTGAGTTATTCCAAGAAAGACGCAGAAAAGGTATATTCGATCGTGGTTTCGCTGCAGGAAAAGGGAGTGAATCTCTGGATCGATAAAGAGCTGGAGGCAACAGCAGGGATCGCATGGAATAAAAAAGCGTTTGAGGCAATGCGGAACAAAAACTGCATAAAGCTGTTGTTTTTTATGAGTACCAACTCTTTTATGAGCATCCCTGTGTGTGCGGAATTGGAATATACGCATCACAAAGCAGTGCTTGCAAGTCATGACCAGAAAAGTATTATGATCGTGCCGGTCAGCATAACCGAGCACTTGAATTTGAGACATGTGTTGGAGGAATGCAAAAAGCTTCCGGAGATCAATCAGCCCATTGAGGAGAAAGGCTATGAGATCTTCAAGGCCGGGGCGCCAAAGATTGAGGAAGAGGAGACGGTTTTTCCGGATAGTGATATGGAAACCCTGCTCAATATCATTAAGATGGATTGTTTTGAAAACAGCACGGAAATCACGGTTGTCTCCGGCGGTGATATTGACAGCATCATGACGAATATCAAACCGGCTATCAACCGGGAAGTAAATGACGTTGAAGCAGTCAGCAAGACGGCGGAAACACAACATGATGTAGAGGATAAATCTGCAGGTGAATCTGCAGAAAAATCTGCAGATCGATCCGAATGTGAAGACACAGATGAGGACGCAGATGAGGACGCAGATGAGGACGCAGATGGGGGCGAAGATGAGAGTGAAGGATCCCGTTCGTTTAAGCAACTGGTGTTTTATATTTTTGGGGAGCGTATGGAAGGAAATCAATCCGATTTTATGATCCTGGCTATCGGCAGGCTCCTGAAAGCGCATCCGGAGGCGATCAAGTCGGCGATTGCTCAGTTTAACTGTCTTTCAGATGTGGATTATGAAAATGAACATGCAGAGGGCATGCCGTCCTATTTCCGGGTATGTCATACGGTGAGGATTGGTGGACAGCAGGTTTGTATCGGAACATCTTACGGATTGAAAGAAAAATTAAGACTTGTGGCAAGGATCATGCATCTGGTCGGAGAAGACCCGGCTTCTGTGCGTGTAGAAGGCCTTGAACTGCCGCAGATCAAAGAGAGATCAGCGGAGGCGGGAAGTGCACAGGGATCAGGGCGCAGTGCCAATGAGGAGTATTCAGTGTTTGGGAAGAAATGCAGCGGTAATCAAACGCAGATGATGTGGGATGTATTTGCGGAGCTGGCGGATCGATATCCGGAGAAAATTCCCGGGCTTACGACATTGACATCTGTGAAAGAAACAGGGAAAGTAACGAATGCGCAGACCAAAGATGCCAATCCCTCATATTTCAGGATTGCCAAAGAGTTTCAGGTGAATGGCATCTCTTATTATGTCGGAACAGCTTATGGCAGAAATGATAAACTGACACAGATCAGAAAGATGGTGGAGCTGTGCGGAGCCCCAAAAGATGCCTTTGTGATAAGTGGGGAGAGTGAACCGGTTTCGACGAATACGGTAGCAAAGAAAAAGGTCTATAATATATAAAAAAGGGGCAAGCAAATGCTTGCCCCTTTATAATATTCCGGTATCTTTCGATCAGAATGACTCATGGAAGGTACGGGAAATAACGTCTGCCTGCTGCTCGGGAGTCAACTTGATGAAGTTAACTGCGTATCCGGATACACGGATCGTCAGCTGGGGATAGTTCTCAGGATGCTTCTGAGCGTCCAGAAGAGTCTCTCTGTTCAGAACGTTAACGTTCAGATGATGTCCACCCTTGGTAGCATAGCCATCCAGTAAGTTTACAAGATTATCAACCTGTGCAGTATTTGCCATTGTAATATCCTCCTTATATTTTTGATAGATGCGGGTCCTGTGATCATTAAACCGATTGTTTAGTGATAGTCATCCAAGCCCTGTTCAAGTGTCGGTACACTGCAGGCCAACGGTGTTCTCGAACAATCCGTGCAGCCCATTGTCTGAACGTTCTTGGTTGCCTCTTCGGCAGCGGTGTCCACATTCACGTGACCGACACCCTGCGTCATACCGGCATCCAACATTTTCACCAGATCATCAACCATCTGTTTCTCGTCCATTGTGTGCCTCCTTATTGATCCGGTCAGGTGCCGCCGGGCGACACCCTGACCGTAAATTTTTAATCTCTTACTTGTTCAGATCCAGCTCGAGTATCCCAAGGCGATATCGAGCTTGTCGCCGACAATCTCTTACTTGTTAAGATCCAGCTCGATATCGCCTGCGAATACCTTATCCTCTTTACCAAGAGCGCTGGGGATGATGGTGAAGGTATTGGAGATACCATCCTGTGCATCATTGAAGGGCAGCTTGGATACGGAAGACAGGGAAGCTACAGCACCGTGGCTGTCACGGCCATGCATCGGGTTAGCACCGGGTGCGAAAGGCTGTCCTTTTCTACGTCCGTCAGGTGTATTACCGGTAGCCTTACCATAGGTAACGTTAGAGGTAATGGTCAGGATGGAAGTGGTAGGGAAGCCGTTTCTGTAGGTATGATGTCTTCTTACAGCGGTCATGAACTTGTGAACGATCTCCTGAGCGATATCGTCTACACGATCGTCATCATTACCGTACTTAGGGAACTCACCGGTAGTCTTGAAGTCTACGATGATGCCGTCCTCATCACGGATCACTTCAACCTTAGCATACTTGATAGCGGAAAGAGAGTCAGCCACGATGGACAGACCTGCAATACCGGTAGCGAAGTATCTTCTTACGTCTCTGTCATGAAGAGCCATCTCTGCTCTCTCATAGCAGTACTTGTCATGCATGTAGTGGATGATGTTCAGGGTGTTAACATAAACATCTGCCTGCCACTCCATCATATCCATGAACTTGCTCATTACATCATCATAATCCAGAACGTCACCGGTAACAGGACGATACTTAGGACCAACCTGCTTCTTGGTAACTTCATCGATACCACCGTTCAAAGCGTACAGCAGGCACTTAGCCAGGTTAGCACGAGCGCCGAAGAACTGCATCTCTTTACCGATTCTCATGGAGGATACGCAACAAGCGATACCGTAGTCATCGCCGTGAGTAACTCTCATCAGATCATCGTTCTCATACTGGATGGAAGAAGTCTCGATGGACATCTTAGCACAGTATCTCTTCCAGCCCTCAGGAAGTCTGGTGGACCAAAGTACGGTCAGGTTGGGCTCGGGAGAAGGTCCAAGGTTGGTCAGGGTGTGCAGATAACGGAAGCTCATCTTGGTAACCATAGGTCTGCCGTCTACACCAACACCGCCGAGGGACTCGGTAACCCATACAGGATCGCCTGCGAAGATCTGGTTGTACTCGGGAGTACGAGCGAACTTCACGCAACGAAGCTTCATGATAAAGTGATCTACGAACTCCTGGATCTGCTCCTCGGTGAAGGTACCGTTCTTCAGATCTCTCTCTGCGTAGCAGTCAAGGAAGGTGGAAGTACGTCCAAGGGACATAGCAGCACCGTTCTGCTCCTTAACGGAACACAGATATCCGAAATAAGTCCACTGGATTGCTTCCTGTACGTTCTTAGCGGGCTTGGAAATATCGCAGCCATAGGAAGCAGCCATCTCTTTCATCATCTTCAGAGCGGTTATCTGCTCGGACAGCTCTTCACGAAGACGGATCACATCGTCAGTCATAACGCGACCGGTAGAAGCCTTCTGATCTTCCTTGTCCTCGATCAGTCTGTCGATACCGTACAGAGCTACACGTCTGTAGTCGCCGATGATACGTCCGCGGCCGTAAGCATCAGGAAGACCGGTAATGATGTGAGAGGAACGACAAGCTCTCATCTCAGGGTTGTAAGCGTCGAAACAACCTGCGTTATGTGTCTTTCTATGGATGGAGAAGAACTCGGAAATCTCGGGATCTACCTCGTAGCCGTTGTCAGCGCAAGCTTTCTCTGCCATACGGATACCGCCGTAAGGCTGCAGAGATCTCTTGAAAGGCTTGTCAGTCTGGAAACCAACGATGGTCTCTTTAGACTTGTCAAGATATCCGGGGCCATGAGAGGTGATGGTGGATACAACCTTGGTATCCATATCAAGAACTCCGCCTGCTTCTCTTTCTTTCTTCTGAAGATCAAGAACCTGTGCCCAAAGATCCTTTGTGTTCTGGGTAGGTCCTGCCAAGAAGCTCTCATCACCGTCATAAGGATGATAGTTTCTCTGGATGAAGTCACGAACGTTAACTTCTCTGTCCCATTTGCCTGTTACAAAATCTGTCCATTCAGGTCTCATTGTAGAAATGCCTCCTCTTAATATATTGTATTTGGTTCGAAGTAACTTGCGTTACCTTAACTCTGTAATTCATTATAAGCAAAAAAAGCGAATGCAGTCAAGGCAGTTTGTGTACTTTTAGGGGTACAAACCATGCACTTTTTTCGATACATTTTTTCAATAAAATAAAGTGTTGAAGAATCAATAAAATTATTATTAAATCGTTCAGACAATGCTTGTCTTATTTTGGAAATAGTATTATACTAACAACGACTTTATTTGCAAAAATATTCTGCATAATAAATGGGGAAATACTTTGGTATTACGTGGAAACCCACGTGTGGAAGATCACATGTGAAAGATCACATGGAGAAAGGAGAAATATACAATGAGCGGAATCACAAAAGAAATGACGATCGGTGAGATCCTGCGGTCCAACCCGGAGGTGGCACCTGTACTGTTGGAGGCCGGCATGCATTGCCTGGGGTGCCCTGCTTCCCAGGGGGAGTCTCTGGAAGAGGCTGCCATGGTACACGGGATCGATATTGATGATCTGATGGAAGCGATCAGTGCGATGTGAGATAAGCCGGGTTCGGGTTGCTGTTGCCTGCATAAGCCGGATAAATTCCGGGAAGTGCGAAACAACAGAAATAACCAAAATAATAAAAAAATAAATAAAATATGAGAAAAAGGTATTCACCCCGCGATGCAGAGTGAATACCTTTTGTTTTTAGTTGATCTACCAGTTTTGCCGATACACCGGCCGCCTTGCGCCTTACGGCTGGGGATAGGTGTAGGTATAGGACGGCGTTGTGTCGCCGGGATTATAAAACTCGTAGCGTGCAGAAAGCAGGGAAGCATCGATCCCGCTTCCGGCAGCAACCTGATCGATAGACCGGGAAAGCTGGGACTGTACGGATGATCCCTCAAAATACTTATCCATCTGCAGTCTGAGCTTTGCATCGGTAACTTCATTGATGCCCCATACCTGCTCGGCGTAGTAGGCTTTCATAATGAGGGTATTGCCGGATACTTCCAATGTCGCTGTGCCGTCGCTGCTCGACATGGAGGCGTTCAGGCTGTTTTTGGCTTCGGGGTTGTCGTTTAAGAATTCTTCCAAAGTAGCATACTTCTTGCCGCAACCGGCAACGAACATAGCCATTACCACGAGTGCCAGGACCAGGATCGTTCTCAAACTACGGGTTCTCTTATTCATTTGTGTGTTCCTCCTCAAAAGGGTGTATAAATGATATAATGCAACGAACCCATAGTATCATATCTTTCACTGCATTGCAAGTAGTTTCAGCGCATTTTCGGGCACAAGTGCATCGCAGTGTTCTTCAAGGAAGATGCGACTGCCGGACTGGGCCCGTTTCAGATTTCCGTACTCGGACAGAATATTGCTCACCCGGTCAAAATCTTCTCTGGAAGCTTCTGCCTGTGTCAGCACAAGGAGATATTTCAGGGTGTGTTCATCCTTATAAAGCGCACTCTTGGCAGCAAAAGACGGCGCGATCATGCCGGCTGCAGACATAACCTGCTGCAGGGAATCAAAACTGAAAATGCGGGTGCGGAGTTTTTCCTCCTGCTCCTCAGGAACGGATGCCTGCTCCGGCACTGCTGCACCCGTGCGGGTTTCCTGCAGCTTGTGGAACAGATCCAGCATCTCCTGATGGCTCTCATCCTCATCGTAATCATCGTCTTCATCATAGTCTTCCTCGTCGGAGGAAGGGGCAAAACGGGAAAAACGGGTATCCAGCTCTTCGGGATCCTCCACCTTGGTGACGATCAGGACAATACATTCCGCATTCAGCGGGATGGCTTCGATCATCAGGGGGATATCATCCGCTTCAAACCCGAATTCATAGTTTGCCTGTCGCATCATATCGCGGAACAGATTTTTGGCCTTCTCTGTGCCGTAGGCCAGTTCGCTTATCTTGATCTCCCGGCTGGCCAGATCTTCTCTGGTCAGGGTGCAGCGTATCTGATTCTCATTTACTTTTTCAATCTTCATAATGACTCCTCCTTTCTGTATATCGACATCATGTTGATATGTCATGAAGGACATAATAAATACGGAGAATAATATATTGAATTCTATCCATTTCGGACGTCGGCGTCAATAGGAACAGCAAGTAGTTTAAAAAAATTTAAGAATAAATTCCTCTTGCACTCCGAGAGATAATAGTGTATAATCATAATCGCAGATGCCTCTGAAACCGTGTGCGGAAAGGAGGCTGATGGGGTTTTACAGGATTATTAGTTGACTTATTATCTCTATGCTTATTATATCACATATGATCGCAAATGTGTACTTTTTTCGTGGATCGCCACAGGGTATTTCAGGTGATCCGTGTGCGGAGGTACTGCGGTGTGATGTCTTACAGGTGCATTTTAGACCTGGTCAATGGGATTCATAGTATTTCAACTATTATTTTCACAAATATAATTCATTTTAATCATTTTTTTGCTTGTATTTTTTGCTAGTTTTACCCTGTGTATTCGGGGAAGAGCACAGACAGAGCATCTGCATCGGTATATCACAACAAAAAACGATAAAAAGTTATGCTTCGTAATTTCTTTTTGGGCAGATCAGAGATTTTGTCTTTGGGTATATTGCTGACAACTTATATCTCCGAAAAAAATCTGAATTTGTCAAAATTGGTAATGACGTTCGGGCATTCCTGTGTTAGAATGGAACTGTTTGGAAAGCGGCTGCTGTACAGACAGCTCCGTTCTGCACGGGGTGTTTCGAAAGACAGGGCGCCTTCCGGATCCAAGGAAAGCAAAACAAAGGACAAAATAAAAGGAAAGAGATTAAACGGAAGAATGAGAGAGAAAAAAAAGAAGAGATCGGATCTGAGAAGAAAGATAATGGTGCCGGTGGTTGCGATACTGCTGATCTTTATCATCGCCGGCGCGGCATTCGGAAAGACGCTGTTGGATAAATATTCCTACAGTAAAGAAGAAGCGGATATGGACGAATATTTTCATGTGTCCGGAGACAGGCTGGCCATTGTGCTGCAGGATACGTTGCTGGAGGAACAGGCTGTACTGCGCAACGGAGTCTGCTATTTCGATCTGGATACGGTTCATCGATATATGAACGATGTATTTTATATAGATGTGGCGGAGGATCTTCTGCTGTATACGGACGCGGTGGGGACGACAAGCGCGGCGCTGACAGACAATACCGGTGTCTACACGGATCAAAGCGGTGAGAAGGATCTGGGGCATCCGGTCTGTTTCCTGGAGGGCGACACGGTCTACCTTGCGGCGGATTATGTGCGATTGTTCACCAACTATTCTTATGAAACCTTTGAGAGACAGGTGCAGGTTTACACCCAATGGGGAACAGCGCAGACTGCAGAGATCAAAAAGAACACGGCTGTCCGCCTGAAAGGCGGGATCAAGAGTCCGATCCTCAGACCGCTTACTGCGGGGGAAACTGTGGAAGTGCTGGAGCAGATGGATGAGTGGAGTAAGGTCAAGACTTCCGATGCCATCATCGGTTATGTGGAAAATAAAAGGATGAATGAGATACAGGCTGTACAGGAGATGCCTGTGACGGATTATGTTGCACCGGCTTATGAAGGATATGAGATGGACGGAAAGGTGTGTCTCGGGTTCCATGCCATCGGGGCGACCATCGGGAATGCGACTTTTTTTGAGATGGCGTCGTCCGCGAAGGGCATGAATGTCATTGCGCCCACCTGGTTCAGCCTGTGCGATGAACTGGGAAATTTCCGAAGCTTCGGTGAGAAGGATTACGTGGAGAAAGCCCACAAGGCTGGTTTGCAGGTGTGGGGAGTGCTGGATAATTTTAATTATCGAAATGAAACAAAGGAACCGGTTGATGAGTATGCCGTGTTGTCCTCGACAGCAAAACGGCAGAAGCTGATCAACGGGATCACCGGTACGGCGGTTAATCTGGGGCTTGATGGTATCAACCTTGACTTTGAACAGGTAGGGTCCCAAACAGGTCCGCACTATGCGCAGTTTTTAAGGGAATTATCGGTGGTCTGCAGACAAAACAATCTGGTTCTTTCGGTGGATGACTATGTTCCATTTCAGTTTAACGAACATTACCGGTTGGACGTGCAGGGGCAGGTAGCTGATTATGTGATCATCATGGGATATGATGAACATTGGCATGGCAGTAAGAATCCCGGCAGCGTGGCAAGTATCAATTATGTGACCAACGGTATAGAAAAGACAATTTCGGAAGTACCGGCAAAGAAAGTGATCAATGCATTGCCGTTTTATACTATCGTATGGACGACAAACGGTGCTGATGTGACGGATGAATATCTGACCATGAACAATACGCCGGATTTTCTGAAGCAGTTCAGCACGAAGCCGGAGTGGGATGAAGTCACCTGCCAGAATTATCTGGAATGGAACAGTGCCGCCGGATTGAAGCAGGTCTGGCTGGAGGATGCAGATTCCATCCGCGTGAAACTGAATGTGATGAGTGCCAACGAGATCGGCGGGGTTGCCGTATGGAGACTGGGATACGGAACAGATACTGTCTGGGAACTCATCCGGGCGTACACGGAATATTAAAACGGAATACTGAAACGGAAAGAAAAGCAGGAAGAAAAGCAGAAAGAAATGGGCTGTGAAAAACATAGTCTCAAAGATCAAATACCCCGCAGCAGGCTGCGGGGTATTTGTATGTTTTTTTATGCGCTTTTATTTACCGGTCTTCCGGATCCGGAAGACAGAACTTTTACTCTGCTGCATATTTCTTGCGAAAAGCCAGGCATCCGGCAAAGCTCAGAACGGAACAGCCAAAGAGCCATGCTGCCAGATTGCTGTCTCCGGTCTTGGGAACATCGTCATAGGCGCTTGCATTTGCTGCAGGTGCTGCGGGTGTCGCGGTTGCTGCAGGCGCTGCAGGTGCTGTTTCAGTAGTGCTTGCTGCGGCGGGAGTGCTTGCAGAAGCAGCGGGTGCAGATCCGTTCTTGCTGTAATCTGCAGCGTCGGTCATCAGACCGCTCTCGTCGTCATAGAAGAATGTGTTGGCACGGAAGTTGTAATACTGTGCGATCACATCGTTGGGGTTCTTCAAAAGGGCATAAGCAACAGTTCCCTTCACAGACACGGTGGATTCGATGGAATTGCTGCTGCTGGAAAGCAGATTCAGGTTGGTGACATTGCTGTTGAAAGTGCAGACCGCATCGTCATATACATATGCGTTTGTCACGTCGCCGGTGATCGCGGTGTAGCTGCCGCCCAACACGTAGCATTCATTGACTCCCTTGGTGCGGATGATCGCATCGGCTCTGTTGACAGTCAGGTTGCCAAGGCGGGAATTGATCTCGATTTCGGTACCGCCGGTTGCGTCCTCATCGTTGGAGAGGATAACTACGGTATCGCCGTCTTTTACCGGGTTTTCGCCATTGTTCAGGTAATAAAGTTCTCTGCCGGCATCTTCGTCCTCCCATTTTTCTCTACCGGTCTGCATACGCCATTCACCCATGTCTGTATCAAATTTCACAAAGAAGGTGGTGGCTGCTTCCGCTTTGACGGAAGGGATAACGGTCAGCATAGCGCAGCATGCAGCCGTTGACATGAGAGTGATCAGTTTTTTGAAGCTTTTCATAATACTATCCTCCTAAAAGTAAGTGAAATATATAGTTGCCCTGCATTTACCGGAAGCTTTGATAATGCGCGCCGGATTCGATTTCTTTGGCTACCACCACAAAACGTCCGTTTTCCACATGATAAGCACAGGTGGACAGGGTGATGAAGCGGTCACCGAATGCGGCAGTCACTCCGGTATCGTACAGGGATAGAGCTTTTATATTTTGATAAAAATCGTCAAATTCTTCCGGGGTATTCGCCTGGAAAAATTTGTAGAATTTAAACACCTGATCGGTCTTGCGATAGACTTGTGAGCGGAAAACAGCTATCACTTCGTAACGGCGCTCGCAGTCCTCGGTATATAGGGTGATGAGGCTGTGTTCCCTGCAGTAGCCGGCATCACTGTATTTTTGTAATGTGCCGAACATGGCGCCGGACTTCATATTGTGTCCGTGTATGATCAGATTTGTCGTCAACGGGTTCAGACAGCTGTCGGTGTCCAGGATGAGACAGCCGTTTTTGTCCGGATTGCCGGAAAAATTCCGTTCCAGATAGTAGTTCTCATCCCGCGGCGTCCACATTACCGGATAATCGATGACAGTTCCGTCAATTTTCAGCCAGGCGCCCATATC
>CADBNO010000179.1 GCA_902796105.1 uncultured Lachnospiraceae bacterium
ATTATCTACATCTGTTGGACGGAACCACTGTGGATTTACGCTGACAAGAAGCTTGCCGGTCTCTGCGTCATATCCCTTCTCATCAACACCGGTACCTTCCCAGCGGATTTTCATGCCGTTTGCCGCAAATGCTTTCTCCGTAAAATCACGTACTGTATGTTGTTCACCAGTCGCAATCACAAAATCCTCCGGGGTATCGTGCTGCAGGATCATCCACATACACTCTACATAATCTTTGGCATATCCCCAGTCACGCAATGAATCCATATTTCCCAGTTCCAGATGATCCTGCAGACCTTCTGCAATACGCCCTGCTGCTAGCGTAATTTTTCTGGTTACAAAATTTTCTCCACGACGCTCTGATTCATGATTAAATAAAATACCATTGACCGCGAACATTCCATATGCTTCACGATACTCTTTCACGATCCAGAACCCATACTGCTTTGCCACTGCATAAGGACTGTACGGATGAAATGGAGTCGTTTCTTTCTGTGGCACTTCCTCCACTTTTCCATAAAGTTCAGAGGTCGATGCCTGATATATTTTTGTTGTTTTTGTCAGTCCAAGAATGCGGACAGCCTCTAAAATACGAAGGACGCCAATCGCATCCACATCACCGGAATATTCCGGCACATCAAAGGAAACCTGCACATGAGATTGTGCTGCAAGATTATAGATTTCATCAGGCTTAACCATGCCGATGATACGAATTAAAGAAGAGGAATCAGAAAGATCCCCATCATGTAATGTGATTTTATTGTCATTGATCAGATGATCAATTCTGGCAGTATTGGAAATCGATGCACGCCGTGTGATTCCATGTACTTCATATCCTTTTTCCAACAAAAACTCTGCCAGATATGATCCATCCTGTCCTGTAACACCTGTAATTAATGCTTTTTTCATATGCTTGCCTCCATAACGATTTTTCCTGTTTACTAATACAATCGTTATTTTAGAGTCAGGCATATCTGAAAACAAGTGACGATATTGGCATGTTTATTTACAAAATAGCACAATATTGCTTTACCACATTCGTCGATATCTTCCCGGTGTCAATCCCTCCGTCTTCTTAAATGCTCTCGAAAAATAATTTGGATCTGAAATACCACACTTCTCTCCGATCAATTCAATAGACAGATCTGTAAAACGCAACAGCTGCTTGGCACGGGTGATCCGGATCTGCATCAGATAAGAATTCACTGTCACCCCATACGTCTGTTTAAACAGCTTTGTCAGATAAAACTTATTGATATAGAACTGCTCTGCCAGTCCTTCCAGAGTAATCCGTTCTTCATAGTGTGCCTCCAGATAATCTCTTACTTTTTGAATGTTTTCCTGTTTGACACGACTACTTTGCTGTACCGGACGATATGTTTCTTCCATTAACAAAGTCAACAGCTTTTGAAGATATTCATTAATGCGCATATCTCTGATGTAGTCCTCAGAATCTGCCACAACCTGCACAGTCTCCAGCAGATGCGTATATCCGGTCATTTTTTCCGTATGAAATACATTCTTTCCGCCCCGTTCCAAATACTTCTCATAGACTGCTTTCACTGATTTTCCATAGAAATGTACCCATCCAAGTGTCCATAACCGGTCCGAAGAGCTTCTGTGACAATATGGCTGTCGGCAATCAATCCATACACAGTCTCCCGTTGTCAACTGATGTACCTCTCCACCATATTCTACTTCTCCGGCACCATCCTCCACCACAAAAAACAAAAAAGAATCCAGATCTTTTCTACGACTGCTATGATCCTTCAACGCTGTAAGCTCTCCCACTTCCTGCAGGTACATTAATGCATCCTTTGCAAAGATCGTAGGCGTGTAGATTACACGATCCGATCTCACCGCTCTGTCCGTAAAATAGGACAATTCATTCACTTTAACACCACACCTTTACGAAGCATAAAATTACCATACTGACGTTCCTCTCCGGTCTGAATGATTGCATACGCTTTCCGGGCATGCTCATAAAATTCAAACCGTTCATATTCTCCCAGTTTCACCTCAAACCCTTCTATCTCGCTTGCTCTCGCCCGAACCTGTTCCCACATATCCGGCGTCTTCATACCCTTCTGAATATCAGATTCCACCAGACTCATCACCTTGACAGGCGCATCCACGTAAGTATCTAAAGGCATCACCTTTACGATTGCCTCCACCATCTCCGGTGCACTGATACACGGATACTGGATCACACGTTTTCCCATTGCCTCTGCCGGAAAATGTGCATCCGCAATTACAATCTCATCATCATGTCCCATTTCACAAAGTATCTTTAACATCTCCGGTGTTAAAACCTTTGGTATCCCTTTTAACATAACTTCATCTTCCTTTCTCCGACAAACCTCAAATCGCCGTACTAATTCCAGATAAACTCTGTATCCCAGACATCTACTCCACTATCCTGAAAAATACTGTAAAGCCTTTCATGAAGCTGCTGTTTTGTCACTCCTTTTTTCAGAATAACCTGTAGGAATCCACCACCACCGGCACCGGAAATAAACTGGCCATCCACCAGATCTTCACATGCAAGGAAAATCTGATCAATACAGGTATTGGTAGAACCACCATCCAGTTTTTTAGACAATTCCCAATGTTCATTCAAAAGCTTTGCAAAACGATCTACATTTCCCCGTTCCAACTCAAACTGCATCAGCGCTGCAGTCCGCTGCATCTGGTCCAAAGCTTCCACCGACTCCCTGCGTCCACCAATATATCCGCCAACTACGTCCCGAAGCAGATTACGAGCCAGACGCCGCTGACCGGTATATATCAATGCAAACCGATCCTGCAATTCTTTTTTCACTGCATCACTCAGTACAACATTTTCCACATGAATCACCTGATTGATCCCCGCCTCCGTAGTGATCATCTTCACTCCCGGCGTTACACCACCAACCTGATCCTGCCATCCTCCACCGGTGCTCATGATCTGTTCCATACATAACACAATATCATAGAGGTCATCATCACTCACCTGCTGTCCAAAGAACTTAAATATAGCCTTGACACAGGCTCCGGACAAAATAGAACTTGTCCCCAGTCCGGATCCCTTCGGCACTCCAATCACCTGAGTTGACAGATAAAAGCCACCTCCAAGCTTCTCTAAAATTTTCTGCAGACTATACTCCCCTTCAATCGGAATAATCCCGCAAGCAATTAAAGCAGCTTTATGTAATGCAAAAAAGTCATATGGATTGTGACAGTCCTGAATCTCGGACACAGTCGTCGCAACACCACTTACACCAATATCCTGACTTTCAAACTGAATCTCCATCGCATTAATCCGTTTAATCGTCACTCGAATTGGATACTCTCCTTTTAGTTTAATCGCTGCATTTAAAACAACACCGCCTTTTTCATTGCAATGTGGCGGTGTATCAGTCCAGCCGCCTCCCCAATTCACACGAACAGGCAATTGTATATTTACTTCCTCTTCTGCAATATGAAAATGTGCAAAAGAAGGAATCTTGTCCTTTCCATTGTCATAGATCACTCTCTGAATCTCATCGAAACAAAGACTCTCCAGATCATCATATTTCATCCCATCAAAGCTTTGACGTTTCTGTCTCATATAACGGGATAATGCATACCAGATACGAATCTTCTCCGAAAAATCAGTCTCCCCGGCTCTCTCCATCAAAAGACGAAACTGAGACAGCTTGACACCTGCATCTCCGAATACAGTTAATGCATCCTCGTAATATTCTCCATTCATCAGCTTGTCCACAAAACAAGACACCAGTACCTGATCCTCAATCCGTCTCTTCCAAGGTACGATCGCACAGACATCTGCCTGGTTAAAACTACTGCAAAGACTCAGCCTTTTCTTTGAAAGCCACTGATCTACTTCCTTCTCCGAAGCCTCCCCCAGCATAATACGGCAGAGCTTTAATGCACTATCTACGCTGCTCTTGCGATCACTTTCCACTGTATACATCTTGGCATCCCACAGATAAAAAGGCGGCTTTCCTTCCTCTCCCCAGATATCCTCCGGTGTAATATCATAAGTATCCAGTAATCGACTGATCGTCTTTCCCATCCAGGGACTATCTGCCTGCAATGATCCTTTGGGATTATCCTGTACTCCGTATACTCTGGTCACATAGCGTTCTCCCGGCAGAACCAATGTATGAAACACCATATCCGACGGCAAAGTTACATGCTCAAGACACATACCGGATACAATACTTCCCGCTCCAATGACTGTCCCGCTTCCAATATAACTGTCCTCAATATAAGCCCCAGCTCCGATCACGGCATCCGGTGCAACGAAACTGTTGTTCACCGCATAATCGCCGTGCTCCGGCGCATTTGTCAGAACATGATTCTCCCATCCAAGGAACTCATAATCATCCACCCCCTCATTCACCAAATCTCTCAGCTCATGAGTTGTACCAAAATGAATAAATTCAGCCGGTGACAGACAGATCAACTTCATAGAAAATGTATGAAGCGCATCCCAGATCTGTTTCCTGCATTCTGTCAGCTCCGAACAAAAGCTTCCTTCCGGCGTCTCCTTCTGAAATGCCTCAAGTGTCGCTTCTTCTGCCAAAGGATATAAAAAATCCGCATAAAAACTCACTCTCGCTGTTTCATTGACAAACTGTGCAAACTTCTGATCATCCACTTTTCCATCTGTGCTGATCAAATGAAACAAAGCATTTAATAACGCCGCATCCAACACTACGGCTCCTGTATCAATATCAACCATTCCATTATCATTGACCGCCCCTGCCGCCTGCAGTGTCTCCACCGACTGCTTCTGCAGACATCTGGCCACATGATCATGGCCATCATTCAGGAACACACCATGATTCTGACCAGTCTCCGCCGGCTCCTTCATTGAGATTGCCGCAGCGCCATGATACTGCAGATCAATCTGTAATGGATTGAATAATAAAAGAACATCCCCGGATAGAACAACCATTCCATCCGGAAAACGTCCTGCCAAAGAAGTCATTGCTATAATAAATTCATCAAATAATGTCGAAGACCTGCCATCCGGCAGTGCCCTCGGAACCGGCGAAAACAGCTTGCCGCACGCCGAATACTGTGGCACACGCTTACTGTCTCCTCCCGAATGGATCACCAGAATCCTCTTTCCTTTAAAATGATCCCGTTGCTCTTCATCATCCTGTTCTGCAATATAACGCAGAACATTAAAAGTGGCTCCTCCAGATCCTACTCTCTTGCCATCAGGATCTGAAAGAACCATATATGTTGTACTCTCCGGTAACTGTCCCATCGCCAGCCGGTCATCAATCTGTTGACGGTATGCTAATGCCTGCTCCTCATTGGATGCTGTCAGAATCACATAATCCCATGTGATGTAGCTCTGTTTGCGCAGGCTACGCTGGTATTCCTCCCAGGAGTCAATGTAACTCTGGGCAAGGAAGAGTTTTTTCAGTTTTCGTTGATTCATGGTAACATTCTCCTTATTATTTTAACTGATATATTTGCGCAATAAAATAAGCCGCTAAGCGGCTTATTTTATTTTTGATCTTTTTGTTTTCTCACTCCTCATTATTTTGATGCTGAAATATCACACCGATAAAGGTCTTCCAGCGATATCAACCTCACTTTGCCTCGTCCCTGAGCCTGCAGGAGTCCATCCGTAAATCCGCCTTTCGAAAAAGGTTCTCCTTTTTTTGTTTTCTTTTGGTTTCTATTTTCTTGGTTCTCCTTTTTTGGTTCTCCTTTTTTTCTTGGGGTTTCTACTTTCTTTTCTGGGGTTCTCTCAAAAATCCCCATCTTTTCCAGTAGTTCTTCTCC
>CADBNO010000180.1 GCA_902796105.1 uncultured Lachnospiraceae bacterium
GCCCACAGCCATTATCAATATTGTGGACGCTACAAACATAGAGCGTAATCTTTATCTGACCATGCAGCTCCTGGAGATGGATGTGCCCATGGTGGTGGCATTGAATATGATGGATGAACTCACGGGGAACGGCGGCTCTGTGGATATCAACGCCATGGAGAAGTTGCTGGGCGTGCCGGTGGTGCCTATTTCCGCTGCAAAAAATGCGGGAGTGGACGAGCTGATCGATCATGCGCTCCACATTGCGGAATATCAGGAGAAACCGCTGGAGCAGGATTTTTGTTCCAAATCCGATCATGGCGGGGCGGTGCACCAATGTCTCCATGCGGTGATGCACCTGAGCGAGGATCATGCCGCAAGAGCAGGCCTGCCGCTACGGTTTGCTGCGTCCAAGATCATTGAGGGAGATAAACAGATTCTGGAGAAGATGGCGTTCGACCAGAATGAAAAAGAGATGCTGGAGCACATTGTACTCCAGATGGAAACAGAGCGGGGACTGGATCGCAGTGCGGCCATTGCTGACATGCGGTTTGCTTTTATTGAGAAGGTGTGTGCGCAATGCGTCATCAAACCGGGAGAGAGCAGGGAACATATCCGCAGCAGGCAGATGGATCGCATCCTTACCGGGCGGTATACGGCTATCCCTGTTTTTATCGGGATCATGGCAGCGGTGTTTTTCCTGACCTTTAATGTGATCGGTGCATGGCTGCAGGAGCTGTTGGAGCGTGGGATCGGTTGGTTGACGGAGATGGCAGACTGGGGACTGACAGCAGCCAATGTCAATGAAGTGCTGCACGGGCTGATCGTGGACGGAATCTTTGAGGGTGTAGGAAGCGTGCTGAGTTTTCTGCCCATTATCGTGACCCTGTTTTTCTTTTTGTCGTTGCTGGAGGACAGCGGTTATATCGCAAGGGTGGCGTTTGTGATGGATAAATTGTTGCGGAAGCTGGGGCTTTCCGGGCGCAGCATCGTGCCGATGCTGATCGGGTTTGGTTGCACTGTTCCGGCAGTAATGTCCACGCGCACACTGCCCAGTGACAGAGACCGGAAGATGACTGTTCTGTTGACGCCGTTTATGAGTTGCACGGCCAAGCTGCCGATTTACGCGTTTTTTGTGAATGCTTTTTTCCCGAAGCAGGGTGGATTTATCATGACAGGGCTTTATGTGCTGGGCATTTGTGTGGGCATTCTGGCGGCGCTTGTCGCAAAGAAAACCGTGTTTAAAGGGGAGGCGGTGCCTTTCGTTATGGAGCTGCCCAATTATCGTTTTCCCAGCCCGCGCAGTGTGGCGCAGCTTCTTTGGGAGAAGTCAAAGGACTTTCTTCAGCGGGCATTTTCTGTTATACTTTTGGCAACCATTGTGGTGTGGTTTTTGAAGAGCTTTGACCTGCATCTTGGACTGGTGGAGGACTCCAGAAACAGCATTCTGGCCTTTGTGTCGGGAATCCTGGTGCCGGTGTTCAAACCTTTAGGGCTTGGTGATTGGAGGATCTGTACTTCGCTGATCAGCGGCTTCATCGCGAAGGAGAGTGTGGTATCGGTGATGGAGGTGCTGTATGTAGAGGACGGAGTGAACACGGTGATGACATCTTTGAGCGCGGCTAGCATGCTGGTGTTCAGTCTGCTTTATACGCCCTGTGTGGCGGCAATCGCGGCAATCAGGCGGGAGCTTGGCGGCAGGTGGGCGTTTGGCGTGGTACTCTGGCAGTGCGGCATCGCCTGGGTGGCAGCGCTTGTGGTGCGGTTGATTGGGCTGGCGATTGGGGTTATGTGATCTATACGAGAAGGAGAATATACATGCTAAATGTAGCGGATATCGTTGTGGGGGTAATAGTGGCAGTTGTCATTTTGGCAGCAGTGCTTCTCTGTATCGGAAACAAACGGCGGGGAGGCTGTTCCTGTGGCTGCGGGAAGTGTTCCTGTGTCGCGAGATGTTCTGTGCCGAAAGAAAAGTAAGATAGGGGATTGCCTATTAAAGGTTTGTAGGTAATTGCGAAACTCAGTTTCTGAGCGAGTGTCATTGTGTATATTGTATACTTCAATGCAAGGACGCTCTCGCTCGGTTTCAGACGTAGCGGTACTAAGGCTGTAAAGAACACAGCCTTAGTACCGACGTCCTCAAACGCCCTGCTTATGAAGTATATAATGCACAATTTGTTATCGAAGAAAGGAGTTTTGCAATCCCCTAATTAAAGGTTTGGATAGAAAGGCGGATAGAAAACAATGGCGGAGAAAGCTGAAAAAATTTATAAGTTTTACGGCTGGAAGCAGGCGACTGTTCCTGCGATGGCAGGTGAAAACGGAACATATCTCTATCCTGGCATTCATACCCCGCAGGATCTGTATGATGCGCTTTCTGAAATCTGGTGTGCGGACACCTGTGCGCCGCGCATGAGAGAGAATTGGAGCAAGGAAAACAAGACACTGGGGCAGTGTTCGATCACGGCCTTTCTGGTGCAGGATATCTTTGGTGGCAAGGTGTACGGAATCTTAAGACCGGGCGGAAACTACCACTGCTATAATGTGGTAGGAGACTGCGTCTTTGACCTCACCAGCGAGCAGTTTGGGGAGGCAGTGTTAAGCTATGAGGACAATCCGGAGCAGTTCAGGGAAGTGCATTTTGCGAAGGAGGAAAAGAGGCTGCGGTATGAGAAACTGAAGGAAGAGCTAATATCACGTTTTTCTTGCCGGGGGAAGAAAGAATAATTAAAGAATAATTAAAGAAGCAAAGGCATATATCAATGATCTGTTCCAGAATAATGCGGATGGACAAGATGCTGGTCATTCAATACAAGTGTATCTGAATGCCTTATAAGCAAATCTGTTTTACCAGTGCACACCATCCTTGGGGATATACGCCGAGGAATTCCTCGTGGCGCATATCCTGTTTGTGGATGATCGGATCTTTAAAATGCTTCTGATATCGGGACAGGTACTTTTTCCCCATTTTTTCGCGTAGAATATGTGGATCTCTGTCTCGCCGTTGTCAATCTGCAGGGGCAGCGGCGTGATCAGATCGGACGCAAACTGATTCTTGATACTTTCTTTGGAGATAAAACTCATATCATATTTGTCTCTGCCGGTGAGCCCGACGAAGGCTCTGTTGTACGGGTCCGGATCTGCCATCTGGCGTTCATAGCGTTTCTGCATAAATTTCGAAGTGTAATAGCCGTTATGGATAAAGGGGTAGATGACTTTTCCCATGATCGCTGCCATGAGCTTTGCCTTGAACGCGCCGGCCTGATCCAGATCGGTGCTGCCCAGAATGCCGTACTGCATATGGATGTTGCGGCGCGCGGCAAGCAGCCTGCGGGAGCTGTTCGCAGAGAGCTTTGAGGATCATGCTGTAAAAGAGATGGAGGAGTATGTGGACGATGTCCGTATGGATGTATTCGAGATGGCGTCTCTTACGGAGGATGTCCGAAAACGGTTTCGGAGTGATATGAAAGTCATAGTGGATTATCTGGCTGAGGGAAAGGATTACGATCCGGGAGACCGGGTGATCCGGCATCCGGAAGCGTTCCTGTGGATGCTATATGCATTGACGGGAGATGTGCGTTATAAAAAA
>CADBNO010000181.1 GCA_902796105.1 uncultured Lachnospiraceae bacterium
CAAGTTTAGCCAAGACCTCTTCTCCGTGTAAAAAGCTGAACGTTTCGTATGGGCTACGATTGTTCAGTTTTTTTCTTTTATAAGAATGGTAAGTTGTAAGGCGACCTGTAAGGCGACCCTATAAGGCAACCTAAGGCGACCCTGTAGGGCGGGAGGCTGTCCCTTATGTCCCTTATGGATCACCTGATATATACCCTGAGTTTCTCATCTACACATTCCTGAATATTTTTCAATATCCGTTTTGCCTTCTGTCTGTCGATCCCTACCCGCTTTGCGATCTCAAGAATATCATTTCTTCCCGGATCGATGCCATTGCCGTTTATTGTCGTAGCATGTTCGCCGCCGATAGAATTGCTGTAGGTCAGATCATACGCAGGTGATAACACCCACCGGTCTTCTTTCTCCAAATATAAGTATGAAAAATTCTTAGAATGGTCATCCCGATTATGGGCAAACACATTAAAGCACATCAGGCGGTACAGTTTTTCACACTCCCGCATATCTCTGGTGAGCTGCAGGGTAAGCCGCATCAGCAGTTCATAGTCAAGATTCGGGATCCGATGACTTGTCTCCAACAAGCCTGCTGCCGAGACCATGTGTATCTTTTCTCCTCCTGTACGGTCAAATCGGCGTGTGCCAAAAAAACCTTCGTTCTCCACAGATGGAAACAATCGTACCTCCTCCATCTCCAGACCGCATTCTTTTGCACATATGGCATAATCATATTCCATTTTGCCAATATTTGTCCCGTCATTCGAGGATGGAAATTTGATGATCCAATCCTCTCCTGCGATAACGGTAAAAATCTTGGGGCGCGCACCACCCGTAGAAGAACCCATATGAAAAAGTACATCTAATTCATCCGAATCTTCTGTTTTTAATAAACGTGCACATTCTCTTGCAATCTCGTCCAGCGACAGATCATTTTCCGTGCGCTCCATAGAAATCTCGGGCTGATATGTCAAAGCTCCCATTCCGGAATTTCCCACAATTGCCAACCTGTCAAAATTTCCCAATTTCTGGGGATCCCTACCGTTTTTCCGCATCAGACGGTCTACCAGAAATCTGCCCCATCCGTCGGGCAAACTATCTGCAAACACGCCAAATAAACCCTCCAGTGGATCGATCTTCGGCAGAAATACTTTCTTTTCAAGCGGCAGAGAAAAAGGGCTGATCGAAAAACCTTCCGCCAGCCATTCTTCACTGTACTCAAAGGCAGCCAGACGATTTTGGTACAATGCCATTTTACCGACAAATTTTTCATGATAGAAAACAGACAATTGTTTAACTCTGTCCACGGATAATCTCCTCTATGGAAGTAAATTCCACCTGGCTAAACAGGCTTTCCAATTCATCCTCCACCCCAAGCGCGATCGCGAGTTTCGATAACGAATGCAGTGATATCTCACCGGTCTGTTCAAACCGTTTCAATGATCCGAGACTCACTCCGGACTTTTCTGCCAGCAATTTTTGCGAAATCTTGCGTCGCTTCCGGATCTGCACCAACCTGATGGCAATTCCATTATTCAATTCATCTGGTGTTTTCTGTGTAAGATTGATCATGCTAATATTTTATCCCAAATTATATTTAAAATCAATAAATGGCTCATATTTTATCCCAAAAGCAAGTCCAATGTCAGCTGTCCGGGCATATCCTCCTGTCTGACCCAGCTCTTCTGCTCCGCCTCGTGCACCTCATCCTCCGGCATGCTGCCGCCGATGAGAAACGGAGAGTTCGGATCATGTTTGGCATAATTCCTGTACACCGTCTCCTGATCATAGTTGGCATAACAGTATCTGCACCCGTGCAGACAGGTATTATATGCACCGATGTCTCCGCCCAGGAAGCAGGCACATTCCTTGCGCAGCGGCGTTTTGGACGGGATCCGCAAGGTGCGGTGCAAAGCAGTCTCATAGGTTTTGACCGTCATGCATCCGCTGCAGTCCGCTCCGAACTGCGCCAGCTCATCGCCCTCCCCGCAGGGTCGCAGCGTCATACCATGTGCTCCCGCGATCCGCGCCATCCGCTCCCCCAGATACAGCCTGTCCTCCCGCGCGACCTGTACTGCCTCCGGAAAATTCTTCCGTACCTTCTGATATAGGTCAATAAAACTAATGACGCAGGTTCCGGTAGATCCCTCCAGTGCCTCCGCCATTCGTTCAAATTGCTCCAAATGATATTCTTTTGTATACGTTTCATTCAAAATGATCGGATCATACCGCCATCCCATAGAATCCCTGCCCGCAAACTCCGAGATCCGCTTAAAATCCGCCAAAACCTTCGCCTTGTCCGGCACCCGCGGCTCTATCTCCCTGCCATACGGTGTGACCGTCACAAACCAATACATGCCATAGGGCCTCAGCAGGTCCAAATACGGCAGCATCGGTCCGGGGTTCTTGCTGCAGAACCCGATCAGATCCACCACCGCAGGATTCAACAGATACCGCGTCACCTGCACCGGGTGATAAGGGTTCCGCACCATGACGAAACCCTCCTTTAACCGATTGGCAAACCATTCCGCATAGAAAGCCGGTATATCCGTCCGCATTCCCGTCTGTATGATCATAGGTTACAATTGCTTTCCGGGTTCGTTTACAGAAACTCGTCCCTCTTCGGATTAAACACATCCACTAACTTCCCTGCCTCCAGGCACTTTACGCCATGCTCGGAATTGGACGGCATAAACACACTGTCGCCTTTGTTGACTACCTGACTTTCGCCATCGATCGTAAAACAGAAGCTGCCCTCCGCAATGTACGTGATCTGCTCATGGGGATGCTTGTGCATATAGCCCTCCGCACCTTTCTCAAAGGTGATCTCACACATCATGAGCTTGTCGGAATAGCACATTACCCGTCTGGTCACGCCGGGCTCACAAGGGGTTACTTTGCATTCCTCATTTTTGACAAACATAATCTGCCTCCTTCTTAATAGCACACTTACTGTATCCTTACTCTTTCATTCTATACAGATTATGGGCATTTGTCCATGCCTGTTTTCGCACTTCCTCCTCGGAAACCCCCTTGATCTGCGCCAGCTCCCTCACCACATAGGGAATATAAAGGGAACAATTCCGCTTTCCGCGAAACGGCACCGGCGCCAGATACGGACAGTCCGTCTCCAGCACAATGCGATCCATGGGGATATACTCCGCAGCCTCCTTCAGCTTCTTCGCGTTCTTAAAGGTGAGCACGCCACCGATGCCGATGTAGAAACCCATTTGCAAAAAAGTTCTCGCCGTTTCCTTCGTATAGGAATAACAGTGGATCACGCCGCCGATCTCCTCCGCTTTCGCCTCTGTCATCAGATCCACCGTGTCCTTTGCCGCATCCCGGGAGTGAATGATCACCGGCAGCTTTACCTCGCTGGCCAGATCCAATTGCCTCAAAAACCATTTTTTCTGGATCTCCCGATCCGGTTCATCCCAATAATAATCCAGACCGATCTCACCCACCGCCACACACTTTTCATGCCTACAGGTTTCTTCCACCCAACGGAAACGCCCCTCATCCTCTTCCAGCTCCGCC
>CADBNO010000182.1 GCA_902796105.1 uncultured Lachnospiraceae bacterium
CACAGCCGCAGACCTCCGGATCAGGTTTTGCAGGCACTCACGGCGCACTGCATCTGGACGGAACCAGGCTGGTGGATCAAAACGGAGATCCGGTTCAGCTTTACGGCATGTCCACCCATGGTATTGCCTGGTTTCCGGATTATGTAAACTATGACGCTTTTCAGACCCTACGGGACGATTGGCATACCAACTGCATCCGCCTTGCCATGTATCCTCATGAATACGGCGGATACTGTACCGGCGGCGATCAGAATCAGTTAAAAAATCTTGTGAAAACCGGAGTGGATGCCGCGACAGACCTTGGCATGTATGTGATCATAGACTGGCATGTGCTGCAGGAGCAGGATCCCAATGTGTACAAAGAACAGGCCAAAGCGTTTCTGGATGAAATGTCCCGGACCTATGCGGATCATACCAATGTGCTTTATGAAATCTGCAATGAGCCCAACGGCTCCACGACCTGGGACAGTGTAAAATCCTATGCGGAAGAGGTGATCCCTGTCATCCGCGCCAACGATCCCGATGCGGTCATCATTGTGGGAACCCCCACCTGGAGCCAGGATATCGACAAGGCTAAGGCCAACCCGCTGGATTTTGACAATGTGATGTATGCGCTGCATTTTTATGCGGGCACCCATAAGGATGTTCTCTGGAATCGGCTGGACAGCTGCGTACAGAACGGTCTGCCGGTGTTTATCTCCGAATTTGGCATGTGTGACGCTTCCGGAAATGGGGCAAACGATTTTAATTCCGCTCAGAACTGGTTTAATGTGATCGAGCGGTATAATTTAAGCTTCTGCTGTTGGAATCTTGCGAATAAAAACGAGAGCAGCAGCGTGATCAGCCCCTCCTGTTCCAAAACGTCCGGCTGGAGCGAAGATGACCTCAGTGAAGCCGGGAAATGGATCCGGGATTATTTCAGAAGTAAATAAAGAATACCCATGCATGTCACCTTGACCCATTGCTCACGGTAATAAAGCGCAAGTCCGAACAGGGACTTGCGCTTTCGTTATGCAACACACTGCTTTTTAGCAGACTGCTTTTTGACTGACTCCCTTGAAATGTATCAGGAAACTTTTTTAGATCTTAAACCGGTATCCTACGCCCCAGATCGTCTCAATATATTGGGGTTTTGCGGAATCCTTCTCAATCTTTTCACGGATCTTCTTGATATGCACAGTCACCGTTGCAATGTCGCCGATGGAATCCATATCCCAGATCTCACGGAAGAGCTCCTCCTTGGTAAACACATGGTTCGGATGCTCCGCCAGGAATGTCAGCAGATCGAACTCCTTGGTGGTAAAGGTTTTCTCCTCGCCGTCTATATAGACTCTGCGGGCAGTCTTGTCGATCCGGATCCCCCGGATCTCCACAATATCATTCTGAGGCTTATTGCTGGTACCCACTAACCTCTCATAACGCGCCAGATGCGCTTTCACACGGGCAACCAGCTCGCTGGGGCTGAACGGTTTGGTCATATAATCATCTGCCCCCAGACCTAAGCCGCGGATCTTGTCAATATCATCCTTTTTGGCAGAAACCATCAGGATCGGGATATCCTTCTTCTCGCGGATATTTTTACAGATTTCAAATCCATCCATCCCCGGCAGCATCAGATCCAGAACCACCAGCGCATAATCCTTCGACAAGGCCATCTTCAGACCGTCTTCTCCGTTATTACAGGTATCCACCTCGAAATCGCTGAGCTCCAGATAATCCTTCTCCAGATCTGCGATCGCTTCTTCATCCTCAATGATCAATATTTTACTCATATGCTGTCTCCTCCTTTACCCTTCCGGCTGCAGTTCTATATATTTTCGTAAAACAAAATGCATGCAGGTACCTTCACCTTCCCTGCTGGTGGCCCAGATATAACCACCGTGATCTTCAATGATCTTTTTCACAATGGAAAGACCGATCCCGCTGCCGCCCTGCGAGGAATTGCGGGACGCATCCGTACGATAAAACCGGTCAAAAATGCGCTGCAGATCCTTCTGGGCAATCCCCTTCCCGTTGTCCTCTATCTCGACCCGGATAGAATCAGCATCATCCAGGATCCGGATATCGATGGCACCATCCGGCTTATCCATATATTTCACGCTGTTGCTGATAATATTGTTGATGACTTTATTCATCTGTTCCGGATCGATTATGACGATTGTGTCATGTGGCGTCAGATTCGAATAGTTCAATTTAATATTCTTCGACTCCAGATCCAGACCGACTTCCTCAACACAATCACCGAAATAATCCGCGATATTGATGCGATGGAAATTATACTGGATCCTGCTGTTGTCAACCCCGGAATACGTGGTCAGTTCATTGATCAGACGATCCATATCGTTCGCTTTGTTATAAATTGTCTTGATATATTTGTCCACTTTTTCAGGCGTATCTGCCACACCGTCCATAATGCCTTCCACATATCCCTTGATCGCCGTGATCGGCGTCTTCAAGTCATGGGAAATATTCCCGATCATTTCCTTGTTCCGCTGAATATTCTCCTCTTTTTCCTCCTCGGACTCCTTCAGCCGAAGCCTCATATCCTCGTAATTCCGGTACAGATCACCGATCTCACCCTTCATATCGCCTGCCAGCATGTAATCCAGATTACCGTCCTTGATCTTCTGCATCGCTTTGTTCAGATCCCCGACCGGCTGAAATACACTTTTCTGGATCCACTGCGTCAGCATGATACTGGTGAAGATAAGTACAATAATGATCGCCACGAACATATAGATCAACAAATGCCGGGACATCAACGCATAAATCCTTGTGACAATAAAGACGCTGCCTCTGCTGCCGTCCGAAAACCGGAAATCGATCTGCTTCACATATTTTTCCAGATCGTTAAAATAGTATCCCGCTCCCTCAGCCAATTCCGCTTCTCCGTAAGCCGGAAGCTGGAAAAATATACTTTTCGCCGCATCCATATTGCCGGCATAATAGATAAAATTGTCTTTCCGCACGATCAGATAAGTGGATTTACGGGAAATCTCATTGTTCAGACGATCCAGATAAGCCTTGTCTTCCAACCGCTTGGGGTTCGTCTTGGCCTGCTCCATCAATATATAGTAAGCACGGTCCGTAGTACCCAGAAATTCCTGGATATTTTCTGCGATCACCGGTTTCCCCACAGAAGATCTCACGCCCTGATTCGCATTTGTCAGATAAAATACAATGAGCAGAAAGGCAAGCACCGTGAGTATCAGCGGCAAAAGTATGATGCTGAGAAACGTGATCTGCAATCGTGTTTTAAATTTCATAGCGCCGCCTCACCTCCTCGCTGCGCGTTCCCTGTTGA
>CADBNO010000183.1 GCA_902796105.1 uncultured Lachnospiraceae bacterium
AGACAGCTGAAGCGGCAGAAACGGATGCGGCAGAGACAGCTGAAGCGGCAGAGGCGCAAGAGACAGAGGCGACGGCAGCAGTTACGGAAGTGACCGAGGCAGCGGAAGAGGTAGCGGCATCAGAGGCAGCGCGGGAAGCATGACGAACACAGGGAAGTGACGGGAGGGAGAGAGTATGAGTATTCAGAATTTCCTTTCGATCGAGCAGCTGACAGACCGTTATCTGAACCCAAACGGCAAAACGCAGGTTCCCGCCGGACAGCCGGAGTTTTCCTTCAAAGATGTGTTGAAACAGAAGGAAACCCAAAGGCAGCAGGCGGAGACGGAGTTGAAATTTTCAAAGCATGCCTCGGGGCGTTTGAGTGAGAGAGGCATAAATTTAAGCGACAGCCAGATAGAGCGTTTGGAAGATGGTGTTCGCAGGGCGCAGGAGAAAGGGATCCGGGATTCGCTGGTCATAGTGGACGATCTGGCATTTATTGTGAATGTCCCGAACAACACAGTGGTAACCGCCATGGACAGCACCCGAACAGATGACAACGTATTCACAAATATCAACGGAGCAGTGATCATGTAAGCCGGACCTTACAAGGAAGTTTACATTGAAAATGCAGCAAAAGACATCTCCGAACGACAGAGGAGATGCGGCTCCGGGAAAACAGGAGGAACAAGCACTATGATGAGATCATTGTATGCCGGCGTATCCGGCTTAAAGACCCACCAGACCAAGATGGATGTTATCGGTAACAATATTGCGAACGTAAATACAACTGCATACAAATCCAGTTCCATCACCTTCAGTGAACTGATGAGCCAGACCACGCAGAATGCCAGCGGTCCCAACGCGGCCACCGGCACCGGCGGTATCAACGCCAGACAGGTAGGTCTCGGTGTAAAAGCGGGAGCGATCAACTTAAATATCACCGGTCAGGGTGCCAGCCAGTCTACCGGTAATCCTTTTGATATCATGATCAACGGGGAAAACTTCTTCGTTGTTTCCAACGGACAGGAGAATTTTTTCACCAGAGAGGGTTCGTTCTATGTGGATGGCGCCGGAAATCTGGCGATGACCAGCAATGGTTACAATGTCATGGGCTGGCAGGTTGATGAAGCTACCGGCAACATCAAACAGGACAGCGTGAGTGCGCTTCGCATCATGAACGCAGCCAATATGACGTATCCGCCCGAGGCGACATCCAAGGCATATGTATCCGGTATTCTGGATAAAAATGACACGGATGTGACCAGTACCAACGGTAAGGTTATCAATCTGAACCTTTATGACAATCTGGGTTACAGTTATACGGCGAGAATGACCTTCAAGCAGTCTGCGGATGAGAATGTATACAGTATGGAGTTCACTAAATTGCTGGATTCCAATGGCAATGAGGTGGAGATGACGGAGGCGCAGAGGCGCGCGGCTTTCGGCGGCGTGGCACAGACGCAGGAGAGGACCACCAGCGTAGAGCTGAATAAGAATTATTCCTGGGATGACAGCGGAAACCTGATGGTAGGCGAGGAAGTGGTTGCCTATGCGACCGGCGATGCGGATTATCCGTACAGCACGGTTCCGGTGGATGAGTTCGGAGGCCTGAGTGCAGCGGAGAAGTCGGCAGAGAACAGCAAGGCTATCGATGCTATCGCCAAAGCTTATGGATTTGAGGGATCCACCAGTGATTTCTTAAGCCTGCAGATCCCGGTACAGATTGATGCGGAAACCACGCAGAATTACAGTGTGCAGCAGATCATTTACAAGAGTACGGACACTCTTTCCGGCATGGATGCGAATCTGGCTTCCACGGTAGGGGACGGGATCGAGTCTCCGGGAAGATCCTTCTACGGCTATGAAGTAAAATTTGATCCGGACACCGGTGAGATCAGTTCTGTGGGCGGAAACAGCACCACATTCCTGTCATACCTGAATCTGGCGGAGCTGGGTGATGATTTTACCAATTTTTCCAATATAGAGATCGATATGTCGGAGATTTCCATGTATGACAATAAGGGAACTTCCACGGTTTCTGCAACCAGCGGTGATCTGAGCGGTGTCGGCACCGGAAGACGTCTGGGCAACATGATCGGCGTATCTGTGCAGAATAACGGTATGATCTATGCAAGCTATGACAACGGTATGACCAAGCTGCTCGGACAGCTGGCTACGGCAGCGTTTGCCAATGCTTCCGGTCTGGAGAGAGCAGGAGACAATCTGTATTCCGCAACCCTGAACTCCGGTGAGTTCGACGGTGTGGGCGTGGATATCACCGCAAACGGCGGTTATATGTCCACCGGTATGCTGGAGATGAGTAATGTGGATCTGTCTTCGGAATTCACGGAGATGATCACTACGCAGAGAGGCTTCCAGGCAAACAGCCGTATCATTACGGTTTCCGATACCCTGCTGGAAGAGTTGACGAACCTGAAGAGATAAAGATCAGCATGTTAGTCTGAGGTGTGAAGGACGGAAAATGCGAGTTTTCCGTCCTTTGCGTGTCTGCTTTTTGGAACAG
>CADBNO010000184.1 GCA_902796105.1 uncultured Lachnospiraceae bacterium
GCGCCACTGCCCCGGCCACATCGTCCGCATGACGCGCCACTGCTCCTGTTATGTCTCCGTACAAGCTGTGACAATCCATACCGAGACCAATACCATCAAAGGCCAGGCCAATCAAGTCACCTTTTTGTATATCGAAAGAGCAATCCCGTATGCCTGTGACAACTCCGAGTGCATCTCCGAATTCCGGTGCGATCACAGATATCCCTATACTCAAACCGGTAGAAATATACGTATGTATCCCCTTTACATCCGCATAAGGACTGTATTTTCCCCAGACAAAATCATACGCTGTCAAACGTCCTGTCTCTGTAACGGTTGCCCAAAGCGCAGACGTACCAAAAGTTGCCCCGGCAACGCCTAACACTACTGCTGTTCCCAGTCCGGCTGTAACACAACCAATGGCTGCTGCCGCAGCCAGTGTCAGGGAAAAAGTCAGGATCGTCTGCCACCCGGAGTTATTCATCAACCCGGCAAGCGTACCTCCAGACTCCGACCACCCGCCGTCATCAGCAAACGTAAACAGCGGGATCGTCATCAGCAAAATCGATATCTGCGCCCCTATGATCCCCATGAACAAGGAAACCTTCGCCGCCGTTGAACCGATGCGGACAATGCCTTTTTGGAACAGAACAAATAACAGGATCACAACACTGACCGCCAGCCTGATCCAAAAATTAAAATCTACGGCAAACCACAATCCCGCATTGATCAGAGTACAGAATATCAATCCTATGGAAAGCCCCAGAAGTCCAAGCTGAAAATGTCCAAATAATGGCACTTTCCTTTTGCCATCTGCAATACGTTTATACCCCGTACTGCTGGCAAACATCATCAGAAACGGCGCAATCCCGCCATCCTCACATTTCATGCAGGAAAACAGAAGCATTAATGCCAACAGGAACACCGTAAACGGATTAAAGACAACGATATTCAACACCGCCGCGACTGCAAGACCGGTATATATGTATTGAATGACACGACCGGGCACAGCTTCGCAATACCGTTTTACCTGCGAACCAAAAGAAAAATAATGTTTTACATTTGTCTTAACCTTTCCGGAAAGTATATCCCTGATGATCGTAACGATCATAATTGACAGCAGATAATACAGCAACGCAGTGATTGTAACCGAATTAAAGTATCTGCTGAATTTAGGTATGCCGATCACATTATGCGTGTCCGCAACTCCCGCCTGGAGATAGGCCGTAGCTTTCCCGAAGACAGCTCTTTTCCCTATATTGAACGTATCATTCAGATAGCACAACGCGTACAGATTCCACACCAGCGCACCGATCGAGACGATCAGCGTGACTCCCACCCTGATCAACAGATTTTTCCAGTTCAGGAACCCCTTGACGAAATTGACGATCATCAGTTTGAGAAATCCCCAAAAACTCCTGGGAAACTGTGCATTTCTGGTAAGATTCTGAAAACTGCGCCTCGAATAGTATTCCGGATCCTCCGCATTGCCGCCTTTGCCTCCGGCGGGACCTCCATCGGTCTTGTGGCTGTCCTTCTTCCCCTCCGTGGGATCCACGGGACAGTTCCGGTCGATATATGCGCGTATCTCGTCCTTTAGCGCTTCATTCTCTTTCTTCTCAACACTCTCGACCTTCTGGTCCCGATCCAATCGGATCAATTCAAATTGTTTCTTACCCACATTGACCAGGACATCCGCATCGATCTTAGTACCTTCCTGATTGTTTATACATTGCAGGACAAGTTGAGTTGCCGGATCAACTTCCAGCCTGATATCCCGCCCCTGCTCCTGGAAAAGCTGGTTTACTTTCTTCAGCTTAAACTTTTTGTTGGGCTCACTCTTCTCTATCTCGCTCTCCAAGTACGCATAGAGGAAATCCCATTCCGAGTCTGCCATTAATGTGACTCTGTCATTCTTTACATTCTGCCATGCGACAAGATAGAACCCTTCAACCCTCGCAAAAGAGATCGCCTGCCCATCCCCATAGGAAAACTTTTTGAGCATCGCAATATTTTTGCTATGTGTCCATGCGTTGATAAAAGTATAGATCACGGGATTCAGATCTACTGTTTCGCCCTCCTGTATCAGGGTTTCATGCTTTATCGCATCCTGGAGAAGCTTCTGCAATTCCTCCCCGTCAGGCTTTGCGTAGAGCATGGGCGCATTGACAAAGCCCGTGGCATGCGTGCAGCCCTTCTTTTTCATAAAATACTTGAATACCAGGATGTATTCCTTCAGTGACATTTCTCTTA
>CADBNO010000185.1 GCA_902796105.1 uncultured Lachnospiraceae bacterium
GCAGAAGATGAAGAATAAAAAACATGTGTTATTAAAATATAGCACTTGACATGCCTGATAAGGTATCATATAATATACAACTGTGACAGTGTTTAGAAAGGTGAAGCCAAAGCCCCGGCGACGCCTTTTCGATACAGGAACTACATTGCATAAAACAAAGTTTTGCGAGCTTTTGCCAAGGTGGCCGGACATCTGCCGAAGCAACTGCGGACAAAACACAAACTGCAAAAGTAATACGGAGGAAACATCATGAAAACATTTATGGCTAGTCCGGCTACAATCGATAGAAAATGGTATGTAGTAGACGCAACCGGCATGACCCTCGGCCGTTTGGCTTCTGAGGTAGCAAAGGTATTGAGAGGTAAGAATAAGCCTATTTTCACCCCTCACATCGACACAGGAGATTATGTGATCGTGATCAACGCTGAGAAGGTTGTTGTGACCGGTAAGAAGCTGGATCAGAAGATTTATCATCATCATTCCGACTATGTTGGAGGCATGAAAGACACCACTCTGAGAGAGAAGCTTGCAAAGAAGCCTGAAGAGGTTGTTGAGCTTGCTGTCAAGGGTATGCTTCCCAAGGGACCTTTAGGAAGACAGATGTACACCAAGTTGCACGTATACGCAGGATCTGAGCACGATCACGCTGCACAGAAGCCTGAAGTGCTGACATTCTAAGGGACTGGAAGGAGGAGAATAAAACATGGCTAAGACAGAGAGATACTACGGTACAGGTAGAAGAAAGAAAGCAATCGCCAGAGTATATCTGGTTCCCGGCAAGGGCAATGTTACCATCAACAAGAAGAGCATGGACGAGTATTTTGGTCTGGAGACTCTGAAGGCTATCGTTCGCCAGCCTTTGGTTGCTACCGATAACACCGAGAAGTTTGATGTGATCGTAAATGTTAAGGGCGGCGGATACACCGGTCAGGCAGGTGCTGTAAGACACGGCATCGCAAGAGCTCTGCTTCAGGTAGACAGCGAGTTCAGACCTGTTCTGAAGAAGGCTGGTTTCCTCACCAGAGACCCTCGTATGAAGGAGAGAAAGAAGTACGGTCTGAAGGCTGCAAGACGTGCGCCTCAGTTCTCAAAGAGATAATCTCCCTACAATTTCAAAAATATCAAAGCCTTTGGAAGTTCAACGCTTTCAAGGGCTTTTTCATTGTAAATACTTGCTTTTCACCGTAGAATGTTGTATAGTAAAATTTAGGTTTTTGGGAAAAATTACAATATACAATGGAGGCATATAACATGAAAGAGAAAGTGATCCTTGCATACTCCGGTGGTCTGGATACCACTGCGATCATTCCTTGGTTAAAGGAGAATTTTGATTACGAGGTCATCTGCGTCTGTGTAGACTGCGGACAGGCTGAGGAACTTGACGGCCTGGAGGAGAGAGCGAAGTTCTGCGGCGCTTCCAAGCTTTATATTGAGAATGTGATCGACGAGTTCTGTGATGAATATATTGTGCCCTGTGTACAGGCAAACGCGATCTATGAGAACAAGTACCTGTTGGGTACATCCATGGCTCGTCCGCTGATCGCGAAGAAGCTGGTGGAGATCGCCAGAAAGGAAGGCGCTACAGCTATCTGCCACGGCGCAACCGGTAAAGGAAATGACCAGATCCGTTTTGAACTGGGCATCAAGGCACTGGCGCCTGACATCAAGATCATCGCTGCCTGGAGAAACGACAAGTGGACCATGGATTCCCGTGAGTCTGAGATCGCATACTGCAAGGCACATGGCATCGACCTTCCTTTCTCTGCGGATTCTTCCTATAGCCGTGACCGCAACATCTGGCATATCAGCCATGAGGGTCTGGAGCTTGAGGATCCCGCAAATGAGCCGAATTATGATCATCTGCTGGTGCTGGGTACCACACCGGAGAAGGCACCCGATGAGGGCGAATATGTGACCATGACCTTTGAAAAAGGTGTTCCTACTTCAGTAAACGGCGAGAAGATGAAGGTTTCCGATATCATCCGCAAGCTGAACGAGCTGGGCGGCAAGCATGGCATCGGTATCATCGACATCGTGGAGAACCGTGTGGTTGGCATGAAGTCCCGCGGCGTATATGAGACACCCGGAGGAACCATCCTGATGGAGGCTCATCAGCAGCTGGAGGAGCTGATCCTTGACCGTGATACCTATGCAATGAAGAAGGAGATGGGCAGCCGCTTTGCAAGTCTGGTTTACGAAGGAAAGTGGTTCACCCCGCTTCGTCAGGCAGAGCAGGCATTCATTGAGGAGACGCAGAAGTATGTGACCGGAGAGGTGAAGTTCAAGCTCTACAAGGGCAATATCATCAAGGCAGGCACCACTTCTCCTTATACGCTTTACAATGAGAGCATTGCTTCCTTTACCACCGGTGATCTCTATGATCATCACGATGCAGAAGGATTTATCAATCTGTTCGGCCTTTCCTGCAAGGTGAGAGCAATGAAGATGCAGGAGCAGGGCATCGATCTGCTGTAAAGCAGGTTACGTTTCCTATAATTTAAGATGGAGACTCTGGTTCGGATCCCGGTATTCCCGGAATCCGTGCCGGAGTTTTTGGATTTTTGGGGATTCTGAAATAAGTTTGACGCCCGCTGCCTGAGGCAGGGGTGAAGATCAAGACAAATGGATCAAGACAAATGGATCAAGACAAATGAAGGATCCCGGGCTGATCAAGCCGATGAAACTATAAAGAGAAGGAGATGATCGTTTGGGTAATCTGGCAGAATATCTGATGGAAGAGCTGGAGTGCGAGACTGTCTTTAAGATCCCGATCCGGATCCCGCAGATCGCCGCATATGCAGACGGAATTCCAGTCCATGAGTCCATTGTGGTGACGTGGATCATCATGGCGGTATTGATCCTGATATCCATTATCCTTACCCGCAATCTGAAGGTGGATCACATCAGCAAGCGCCAGGCGGTGGCGGAGCTGATCGTGACCAGACTCACCGGGTTGGTGGAAGGAATGATCGGAGAGAACGGCAAAGCATATGTGACATGGTTGACCACGGTGCTTTTGTATATCGGGGTGGCAAATGCCATCGGTCTGTTTGGGATGAAGGCACCCACCAAGGATCTGAACGTGACTGTGGCGTTGGCGGTTATGAGCATTATTCTGGTGGAGGCAGCAGGCATCTATCAGTTGGGGATCAAAAGATGGCTCCATAAATTTTTGGAACCGGTGGCAGTCGTCCTGCCCATCAACATTCTGGAGCTTGTGACCAGACCGCTTTCCCTGTGCATGCGACTGTTTGGTAATGTGCTGGGGGCGTTTGTCATTATGGAGTTGATCAAATTTGTGGTGCCGGTGATCCTGCCGGCGGTGCTGTGCTGTTATTTTGATGTGTTTGACGGATTGTTGCAGGCATATGTGTTTGTATTCCTGACATCTATGTATATCAGCGAAATGCTGGAGACAGAGGAAGAAGCCTGACGGAAAACGGAAGCGAGATCAAAGCAACCGGCGACCCGTCGGAGAACAGAACAAATGCAAACAAAGCGGAGAATGGATTAAAAAAGAAAAGGAGAAGAAAAATGAACACGAGTTTAATCGCAATCGGAGCAGCTATCGCAGTTTTTGGCGCCATCGGCGCAGGCATCGGTATCGGTATGGCAACCAGTAAGGCGGTGGAGGCTATTGCCAGACAGCCGGAGGCTTCCGGCAAGATCAACACGGCATTGATCCTGGGATGCGCGCTGGCAGAGGCAACGGCCATCTATTGTTTTGTTATCGCACTGATGATCATTGTCATGCTGAAGTAAAAGTAACGTTTGCCTGAAAACGAAAAATCGGGCAGGAACAAAATGCAGAACGGAAAGGAAAGGAAAGCGATATGCTGAGTGTTGATCCGTTTAATTTAATCTGTACGGTTGTGAACCTTTTGATCCTGTTTGTGGCGCTTAGAATCTTTCTTTTCAAGCCTGTGCAGAAGATCATTGCCGAGCGTCAGGCGCAGGCCGATGCGCAGCTGAAGGACGCTGCCGCCAAACAGCAAGAGGCACAGAACCTGAAGGAGCAGTACAGCTCTTCCCTGGCAAAGGCGGAGGAGGAGAAGAGACAGCTCTTAAATACCGCTAGAAAAGAGGCTGACGAGCAGTACCAGAAGATTGTGGACGAGGCGAAAGCTCAGGCAAAACAGATCGAGGAGCGCGCGACGGCGGATGCGGAGAACCGCAAAAACCGCATTCTCAAGAATACCGAAAAAGAAATCGCAGACATGGTGGTGGCTGCTGCGGAGAAGATGGTGGGAAGCCAGAGCGGTGTGAAGATCGACAGATCTCTTTATGATGAGTTTTTAGGGAAAGCAGGAGAAGAACAGTGATGCGGGCAGAACTGATTTATGTGACTGCGCCCAGTGAGGAACAGCTTGCGGGGATCCGGGGCTTTCTGGCCAAAGAGCTGGGCAGTGAGGAGATAGAACTTCAGCTTGTGGAGGATGCTTCTTTACAGAGCGGTTTTATTCTCCGAACAGACAGCAAGGAGTATGATTGGAGTGCAAAAGGGCGTGTCGCGCAGCTGCAGGGGATTTTGGGCAGCGCACTTGCGGGCAGCGGAGAGGCGTCCGATGAAAAAAAGATAGAGGACAAGATCATCTCCATTCTGCGTACCAATCTGGAGGCTTTTGAACTTGAGGCGAAAGAAAAGGAGATCGGTACGGTCAACTGGGTAGGGGACGGTATTGTCAATGCGGACGGTATCGACCACGCCTATTACGGTGAGATTGTGCTTTTTGACTGCGGGGTCAAAGGCATGGTTCAGGATGTGCGTCAGGATGAGATCGGTATCATTCTGTTCGGGCGGGATAAGGAGATCCATGAGGGCAGCCGGGTAGTGCGCACCGGCAAGATGGCAGGCATTCCGGTGGGAGACGCGTTTAAGGGAAGAGTCGTAGATGCCTTAGGGGCGCCAATCGACGGATTGGGCGAGATCGAGGCGGAAGGCTACAGACCCATAGAGAATCCTGCCCCCGGCATTGTAGACCGAAAATCTGTGGCGGTGCCCATGGAAACAGGGCTTTTGTCCATCGATTCCATGTTTCCCATCGGCAGAGGGCAACGTGAGCTGATCATTGGGGACAGACAGACCGGTAAGACCTCCATCGCGATGGATACCATTATGAACCAGAAAGGCAAGGATGTGATCTGTGTCTATGTGGCCATCGGTCAGAAGGCATCCACCATTGCCAAGCTGGTAAATACTTTGAGACAGAGCGGAGCCATGGATTATACCATTGTGGTGTCGGCAACGGCATCCGATCCGGCGCCGTTACAATATATCGCACCATACTCCGGTACGGCTTTGGCGGAGTATTTCATGTATCAGGGCAAGGATGTGCTGATCATTTATGATGATCTCTCCAAACATGCTGTGGCGTACCGCGCTATTTCGCTGCTGCTGGAGCGGTCGCCGGGGCGGGAGGCTTATCCCGGAGATGTATTTTATCTGCATTCCAGACTGTTGGAGCGTTCCTCCAGACTGACCCCGGAGAAGGGCGGCGGTTCCATTACGGCACTGCCCATCATAGAGACACAGGCGGGAGACGTGTCGGCGTATATCCCTACCAATGTCATTTCTATCACAGACGGGCAGATTTATCTGGAGAGTGAATTGTTCAATGCCGGACAGCGCCCTGCGGTAAATGTAGGTTTGTCGGTATCCCGTGTGGGCGGCGCAGCACAGACTAAGGCCATGAAAAAGGCTGCCGGAAGTATCCGTATCGACCTGGCACAGTATCGTGAGATGGAGGTGTTTACTCAGTTTTCATCCGATCTGGATGAAAATACCAAGAAGCAGCTGGCACACGGGCGGGCGCTTATGGAATTGCTGAAGCAGCCCATAGGCGAGCATTTCAGCATGGCGGAGCAGGTGATCACGCTGGTATGTGCCAATGCGCATATTTTCAGTGATATAGATACAGACAGGATCCGGGAATTCAGATGCGGGCTGCTAAAGGATTTCCATGAAAATCATTCCGAGATCATCAGCCAGCTGGAGACCTCGAAGGATCTTACGGATGATGTGAAGACAGCGATCGCAGAGGCTGCTGAGGCTTATAAAACGCGGACTACAAAGGTTGACTAAGCGTCGGTAATTGAGGCGGATACAGGAAAAGGCAGCCGTGATCAGGGGGAGGCTTTATGGCAAACACCAGGGAATTGCAAAACAGAATAAAGAGCATCCGGGATACCATGAAGATCACCAGAGCTATGTACATGATGTCCTCCATGAAGCTGCGCAAGGCAAAGCAGAAGCTGGAAAACACGGAGGCCTATTTCTATGGCCTGCAGGAACAGATTAAAGAGATCCTGCTCCATTTTCCGGATATGCAGCATATTTTTTTTGATAACCGCACGGAGGACCGGCAGGAGACGTTCAAAAGAAAGGCGTTCGTCGTGATCACCGGAGACAAGGGGATGGCAGGCGCCTATAACCACAACGTGATGAAAGAGGCGCAGGCAGCCGTTGATGCGTTGCAGACCGGGCGGCGGGATCAAACCCCTGCTGCAGAAGAGCAGCAGGAGACGCCGGACGTCAAAAAGGCAAAGGAAGAAGATTATCGCCTGTTTGTGGTCGGAGAAGTCGGCAGACGGTATTTTTCGGGACTTGGCTATCGGATCGAACCGGATTTTTTGTTTTCCACCAATGATCCCACCCTGCACAGAGCGAGAGTGATCACAGAGCTTTTGGTGGAACTCTATAAGCAGGATGAGATTGATGAGGTGTATGTCATTTACACCCGAATGATCAACAGTATGCAGTCTGTGGTGGAGACGGAGAAACTGCTGCCGCTTAAAACCCGGGACTTTGTGGCAAATGAGCTTCTGGAAGAAGCGCGAAAGAAACTGGGCAATGTGGACATGGAGACTGTGGCGGAGGAAACCTACGAGATCTATCCTTCTCCGGACGCTGTGCTGGAGAAGCTGGCGTACAACTACGTGACGGGATTTATCTACGGTGTGTTGGTGGAAGGCAATGCCAGTGAGGAAAACGCCCGGATGATCGCCATGCAGTCGGCTACGGACAATGCGGTGGAGATGCTCAGACTTTTGTCCATTGAATATAATCGGGGGCGTCAGGCTGCGATCACACAGGAGATCACTGAGGTGATCGGCGGAGCCAAGGCGTTAAAGAAGAAAAAGAAAAAGAAGCAGGTTTGCGATCAGTTGCAAAGAGAAGATTGGTGAGGTGAGAGATCACATGGAGAATAATAAGGGGAAGATCATACAGGTTTCCGGTCCTGTCGTGGACGTAGAATTTGCGGAAGGGACACTGCCGGCCATAAAGGATGCCCTATATGTGATAACAGACGGGAAGAAGCGTGTGATGGAAGTGGCGCAGCACATAGGACATCATGTGGTGCGGTGTATCATGTTGGCCGCTTCGGAAGGACTGCATCGGGATATGGAGGTGACAGCGACCGGCGCCGGGATCGAAGTGCCGGTAGGAGAGCAGACGTTGGGCAGATTGTTCAATGTGCTGGGTGAGACCCTGGATGACGGTGAATCGCTGGAGGGGAAGGGAGAACATTGGTGTATCCACAGAGAGCCCCCCAGCTTTGAGGAGCAGAGTCCTGTGGTGGAGATGTTCGAGACCGGGATCAAAGTCATTGATCTGTTGGCGCCCTATGCCAAAGGGGGCAAGATCGGCTTGTTCGGCGGCGCCGGCGTAGGTAAGACGGTGCTGATCCAGGAGCTGATCAACAATATTGCCACAGAGAGCGGTGGTTATTCCATTTTTACCGGCGTGGGAGAGCGCTCCCGCGAGGGAAATGACCTTTGGACCGAGATGAAGGAATCAGGCGTTTTGAGCAAGACGGCATTGGTGTTCGGGCAGATGAATGAGCCCCCCGGATCCCGTATGCGTGTGGCGGAGACCGGATTGACCATGGCGGAATATTTCCGTGATGTGAAAAAGAGGGATGTGCTGTTATTCATCGACAATATTTTCCGTTTCGTACAGGCGGGCTCCGAGGTATCCGCTCTGTTGGGACGTATGCCTTCTGCGGTGGGGTATCAGCCCACGCTGGCCAACGATCTGGGCGAGCTGCAGGAGAGGATCGCTTCTACGAAGAACGGTTCCGTCACTTCCGTTCAGGCGGTTTATGTGCCGGCGGATGACCTGACAGACCCGGCACCGGCAACGACCTTCTCCCATTTGGATGCGACCACGGTGCTTTCCCGTAAGATCGTGGAGCAGGGGATTTATCCGGCGGTGGATCCGTTGGAGTCCACCTCCCGTATCCTGGAGGCGGATGTGGTGGGAGAAGAACACTATGCAGTTGCCCGCGGCGTGCAGGAAACGCTTCAGAAATATAAAGAACTTCAGGATATCATTGCCATTTTAGGTATGGAGGAATTGTCGGACGAGGATAAACTGACCGTGTACCGTGCCAGAAAGATCCAGCGTTTTCTGTCCCAGCCATTCCATGTGGCGGAGAACTTTACCGGTGTAAAAGGTGTATTTGTGCCTGTAAAAGAGACCATCAGAGGATTTCAGGCAATCTTAAACGGCGAGATGGACGAGTACCCGGAGGCGGCATTTTTCAATGTGGGAACGATCGAGGATGTGAAGACCAAGGCGGCAAACATGTAAAACGGTTGTCAGAACGGATGGAGAGACGGCATGAATACATTTTCATTAAAAATAACAGCCTGCGACAGGGTGTTTTATGATGGGGAATGTGAGATATTGGTCTTTCCCGTGGAGGACGGGGAGATGGCCATTATGGCGAACCATGAGCAGATGACTACGACTGTGGAGATCGGGGAACTCCGTTTCCGCACCCCGGACGGGACGGAGCATGTGGCGATCGTTTCGGACGGTATGCTGCAGGTGGCGCATAATCAGGTAAAGGTGATCGTCTATTCTGCGGAGACTCCGGAGGAGATTGATGTTTCACGGGCCAGAGCGGCTGAGGAACGCGCCAGAGAGCAGCTCAGACAGAAGCAGAGCATCATGGAGTACCACATTTCCAGAGCGGCTCTTGCCAGAGCCATGGCGCGACTGCGGGGCAGGGATAAACATATGCCGGAGTAAAAAAGGCCCGGGGAAATAGTTATCAGCAATACACTGAAATGAATAGAAAGTGCATAAAACTCAAAAAAATAAAAATAAATGCATAAATAGTAAAAAGATATGGACAAATATGCAAAATGTGTTATGATAAAAA
>CADBNO010000186.1 GCA_902796105.1 uncultured Lachnospiraceae bacterium
AGCCGGGAAAAAGCTGGACAATGACAGGATTCTTTTGTCGGTGTAATTTTTTTGAAAGCCTATGGAGCAAAATTAGAGCTGACCGAGGGTAGCAAAGGAATGAAAGGCGACATATTAAAGGGGCCGTTCGGCTCCTTTTTGCGGTTCGGAGAAAGTGATTTCTTTTGTTTGGGTTGTGAAAAGAGTCGGGAAATCGATTTTTGTATTATGAAAAAACAATCTAAAATATACAAAACCTATTGACAAACTAGGAATTAAGGCGTATGATGTGCAATATCCAAGGAACCGGGGAGGAGGTGGGAAGGCATGGCATTGATCGAATTGCGTGGTGTGAGCAAGGAGTTCACACAGGAACAGCAAACCATACATGCGCTGCGGAATGTCGATCTGGAGATTGAAAAAGCGGATATTTATGGGATCATCGGCATGTCCGGAGCAGGGAAGAGCACACTGGTGCGATGTTTGAACTTTCTTGAGCGTCCCACAGAGGGAGAAATCCTGATCGACGGCAAAAATCTGGCGGAACTTTCGGAGAGGGAGCTGCGATATAAGCGGCGGGAGATTGCGATGATCTTTCAGCATTTCAACCTTCTGATGCAGAAGAATGTGATCAGCAATGTCTGCTTCCCACTCATGATACAAAAGACAGACCGTAAAGAAGCCGCGGAGAAAGCGATGGAGCTTTTGAAACTGGTTGGATTGGAGGAGAAGGCAAAAGCTTATCCGGCGCAGTTATCCGGCGGGCAGAAGCAGAGGGTGGCTATTGCGAGGGCTCTTGCTTCATCCCCAAAGATCCTGCTGTGTGATGAGGCAACCAGCGCGTTGGATCCACAGACTACGGAATCTATTTTGCAGTTGTTGAAGCGGATCAATCAGGAGTTGGGGATCACGGTGGTGATCATCACGCATCAGATGAGTGTGGTGCAGGATGTCTGTAACAAGGTTGCCATCATTGAGGATGGTCAGGTGGCAGAGACCGGTGAGGTGGCAAAGATCTTTGGTGCCCCGAAATCAAGAGCGGCCAGAAGGTTGATCTATGGTGTGGAGTCAAAGGAACTTCAGAAGCTGGAGCAGGCAGAGGATATGCCCATCGGGAAAAAGATCCGTATTGTGTTTACCAGCAACTCGGCATTTGAGCCGGTGATCGCAAACATGGTTTTGCATTTTAAAACTCCGGTGAATATCCTACGGGCAGAGACCAGAAATATCGGCGGGATCGCAAAGGGTGAAATGATACTCGGACTTCCACAGGACAGACAACAGCAGGTGAATATGGAGCTGTATCTGCGGGAAAGAGGTCTGGAGGTACAGGAGGTGGATGAAGATGTTTGAAAAACAGATTGTGTTCATGCTTCTGGAGGGGATCAGAGATACGGTGTATATGACGCTTGCGTCCACGCTGATGGGATATGTTCTGGGATTGCCCATGGGGGTGGTGCTTGCAGTGACGGATAAGGATGGAATCCGGCCAAACCGGTTTATATATCGGATACTGGATGTGATATCGAATGTGATCAGAAGCATTCCTTTCCTGATCCTATTGATCTTACTGATCCCGTTCACCAGATGGCTGGTGGGTAAGAGCTACGGTTCCACAGCAACCATTGTTCCGTTGGTTATTACGGCGGCGCCATACATCGGAAGGCTGGTGGAGTCTTCCTTAAAGGAAGTGGACAAGGGCGTGATCGAAGCAGCAAAGTCCATGGGGGCATCGGATTTTGATATTGTGTTCCATGTGATGTTGGTGGAGGCAAGAACCTCGCTCATTATGGGAGCCACGATCGCACTGGGAACGATCCTTGGATATTCCGCTATGGCGGGGGCAGTCGGAGGAGGCGGTCTGGGAGATATAGCTGTGCGCTACGGCTATTACAGATGGCAGACCGGAATTATGATCGTCACAGTACTTTTGATCATTGTACTGTTTCAGATATTTCAGACGATAGGCATGAAAATTGCCAAAAAAATTGAAAAAAGAAAATAAAAAAAGAAAGCGGAGGAGAAACATTATGAAAAAGAGAGTATTGAGCATTGTACTGGCAGGCGTATTGGCGGTGGCGTCCCTTGCGGGATGCGGCGGCAGCGCACAGAAGGAGAAGACGATTAAGATCGCAGCATCAGCCACGCCTCATGCGGAGATCCTGGAGCAGGCGAAACCTGTTTTGGAAAAGCAGGGAATTAAGCTGGAGATCACGGTGTTTGATGATTATGTATTACCGATGACGGTTGTGGAGAGCGGAGAGCTGGATGCCAACTATGCGGTACATGTGCCTTATCTGGAGTCCTTTAATGAGGAGCAGGGAACACATCTGGTAAACGCGGGTGGGATCCATTATGAGCCCTTCGGTATTTACCCCGGAACAAAGACTACATTGGATGAGGTTGCAGACGGAGATACTATTGCGATCCCCAATGATACCACCAATGAGGCGAGAGCATTACTTCTTCTGCAGGATAATGGTCTGATCAAGCTGAAGGATGGGGCAGGACTTACCGCTACGGTCAATGACATTGTCGAGAATCCACAGAATCTGAAGCTTCAGGAACTGGAGGCTGCACAGGTGGCGAGAGTCAGAAGTGAAGTGGCGTATGTTGTTCTGAACGGAAACTATGCACTGGCAGCAGGCTTATCTGTCGGCAAGGATTCCATCGCTTATGAATCCAGCACTTCCACCGCGGCAAAGACCTATGTAAATATCATCGCTGTAAAATCGGGGAATGAGAACAATGCGGAGATCAAAGCATTGGTAGATGTCCTCAAATCTGATGAGATCAAGAAGTTCATTACGGAGCAATATGACGGTGCGGTTGTGCCGTTTGAGTGAAACAGAGTCTGGTTAGTGATAGGGGAAACGGATGTCTGAGGTTGTAGCAGGAATGTCGAGAGGCGTTGATAGTGCCGTCTCGGCATTCCTTTTAAAAGAAGAAGTAAGCGGGGATATGAGAAATCTATGATTTATCTGGATTATTCAGCCAATACGCCGGTGGATCCGGCTGTGTTGGAAGCATTTGTGAAAACGGAGCAGAACTATATAGGCAATCCCAATGCGGCGCATCCGGCAGGGCGCACAGCGCAGGAAAAATTGACGGAGGCAACGGCGTCTCTGGCGGCATTGCTTCAGATCGACCCGGCGGAGATCATCTATACCTCCGGTGCCAGCGAGGCGAACAACCTTGCCATCAAAGGGATGGCGAGGTCTCAGAGACATCTGGGCAGGCATATTATATCCACTTCGCTGGAACATCCTTCGGTAAGCGGACCGCTCACATATCTGCAGGAACTGGGATATGAGATTGATCTGGTTTCTATTGAGCGTGACGGCAGGATCAATCTGGAGCAGCTGCGGGAGCTTTTAAGAAAAGATACGATCATGGTGGCTGTCAGTGCGGTGGACAGTGAACTGGGGGTGGTTCAGCCCGTTGAGGAGATTGTTGCAATCTTGCAGGATTTTCCGAACTGCAGATTGCATGTGGACGCCACACAGGCGATCGGGAAAATTCCGTTTTCTTTTGCGGGAATTGATACGGTCAGTCTGACGGCACACAAATTCTACGGATTAAACGGATGTGGTATGTTGTTCAAGCGAAAAGATCTAGTCATAGAGCCTCTGATCCACGGCGGGACAGGCGCTTCGCTGTATCGGAGCGGAACCCCTACGCTGGCACTGATCGTTTCTCTGGAGGCGGCCATGGAACCTGCGCTGAAGCAGCTTGAGGAACGGGGAACCCACGTGCGACGCTTGAATGACCAGCTGCGTAATGCACTGGAGCAGTATCCGCTTGTGCGGATCAACAGTCCGGCGGAGGCGGTTCCCTATATTTTAAATCTGAGCGTTTCCGGCGTGAAGGGGACGCAGTTTCGGCAGAAGTTGAGCGAACAGGGCGTGTGCGTGTCGGTCAAGTCTGCCTGCTCTACGGAGGAGACGCCATCCAAAGCGGTTTTTGCGGTCAGCCGTGACAGAAAGAATGCAATGTCCTCCTGGCGGATCAGTCTGAGCCATTTGACGAGGGAGGAGGAAATCCGGGAGTTTCTGATGATATTTGATCAATGCTACCGTGAATTCGCTGAAACCAAAGCGTTATAGTGGTTTGGAGAAGAGACGAAAGGAAAAGAGCGCAGGGACGTGAGGAAAGAATAAAAGGGAAAGCGGCGCAAGGACATCAGGAAGTGATAAAAGACATACAGGAGCAGTGCGATGAAGGAAAATTTGGAAGTATATCAGAAAGTGGAGCACAGTATCCATAAGAAATTCCGCAGGGAACTGTGGTCGCCGTTTGTCAAGGCTGTGAAACAATATGAATTGATCCAGGCGGGCGATAAAATTGCGGTCTGTATCTCTGGCGGCAAAGATTCCATGCTGATGGCAAAGCTGATGCAGATGCTGCAGAGGATCAGTGAGGTGGAATTTTCTATTGTTTATCTGGTGATGGATCCGGGATACAATGAACTGAACCGGCAAAAGATAGAGAATAATGCGGCGCTTTTGCACATTCCAATCACAGTGTTTGAGACGGATATCTTTGAGGTGGCAAACAGCACCGATAAGTCACCCTGTTATCTCTGCGCCAGAATGCGCAGAGGGAATCTCTATGCGAAGGCCAAGGAACTGGGGTGCAATAAAATTGCGCTGGGACATCATTTTAATGATGTGATCGAGACGACGGTGATGGCTATGTTTTATGGCTCGCAGCTTCAGGCTATGCTGCCTAAGCTGCACAGCACAAATTTCGAGGGAATGACATTGATCCGTCCGCTGTATTGTGTCCACGAGGAGTCCATCATTGCGTGGAGACAGTACAACGATCTGGAATTTATCCAGTGTGCCTGCCGTTTCACCGAGAGCTGCACCATCTGCGACAATGGGGGCGGCGGCTCAAAGCGGCAGGAGATCAAGACGTTGATCAGGCGGTTAAAGAGGGATAATCCGGATATTGACAAAAGTATTTTCAACAGTGTTCATGCAGTGTGTCTGGACACATTCCCGGGATATAAGGAGGATGGGAAGGAACATAGTTTTTTAGAAAAATATAATGCAAGCTTTGAGGAGAAAGCAAAAAGCCATGGGACTGATATCTGAGCCGGTGGCTTTTTAACAAGACAGATAATTATGAAAAACATTATTGACAAGAGCGGAATAAATCACTATAATCTAAAACGTATCACATAATTCCCATAGAGAAAGTATGAAATAAATACGGAACGAAGCGATCGTAGACTCATGGTGAGGTATGAAGTAATATGAAAATTCATTATAAAACCGATAAAGAACATATCAATTGGCAGGAAGTGGCAGATGTCCTGAAAAGATCTGGTTTGTCCGACCACACGCCCAAAGAACAGGAAATCGTTTTTACGAACAGCTATGCTGTGGTATTTGTATATGATGAGGAACGGATCATCGGTGTGGCAAGGGCGCTCTCGGACGGATTGTTTCAGGCGGCGATCTACAATGTTGCGCTGGAGGCTGCGTATCAGGGGCAGGGAATCGGGCGTGAGATGATATTGCGTCTTCTGGAACAGCTAAAGGGGCAGAATGTGATCCTGTATACCCATCCGCAGACCGTGCTTCTGTATGAGAAGCTGGGATTCAGGCGTGCCAAGACGGCGATGGAGCTTTTCAGCGGGGAAACACAACACTTGCAGTGGATGGAGGATGTGGGATTTTTCCTGCCGGAACACTTTAGATTTTGCGACGAATATCACAGGGAAGACATGCAGGGACCGGCATGGAAACAGGAATCTGTGGAAAATGCTGTAAAAGAAAAAGTGTTGTGACATGAAGGCAGGTCGTGAGGGTGCAAAGATCCGAGTGTGAAAGTACAGTAATGGCATGGAGAAAAACAGGAGCGCAGATGCTTGGACGGGAGGCAAATATGGCAGAATGGGAAGCAGCCGCTTGCTCATTAGCGGCACATAGGGAGAAATTAAAGAGAGAGCAGTCGGAAAGCGCACAGCAGGGAAAGCCCCGGGAGTTGCTTCAAAGATTCGGTAAGGTGGCAACTTCGGAACACAAGGGGGAGATTGCAGAAAGCGGCGCTTTTGTAAGGCAGAAAAACCGTTTCACAACTCCCTTTGGTGACAAAGAAGGGCAACTGCCGGTGGAGGCGGGCAGATACCGCCTGATCTGGACTCCGTTATGTCCCTGGGCAACCAGACAGATGATTGCCCTCAGGCTTTTGGGAATCGGTGAGGATGTGATCAGTGTGGGAAAGGTGGCGCCTGTGCGCACGGAGAACGGATGGGAGTTTTCGCTGGATGAAGGCGGCGTTGACCCGGTGCTGGGTATCCGGTATCTGCCGGAGATCTATGCGGACACGGATCCGGAGTATCAGGGGAGAGCCACGGTGCCCACCATTGTTGATGTGAAGACGCACAAGGTGGTGAACAATGACTACCACAGGCTGACCAATTATTGGGAGACGGTATGGCAGCCGTTCTGGAAGGAAGGTGCGCCGGATCTGTATCCGTTGGAACTGCGCACCGGCATCGATGCATTGAATGAAATTTTATTCCATGAGATCAACAACGGTGTCTATAAGGCAGGATTTGCGCAGAGTCAGGAGGAGTACGAGAAGAATTATCGTCTGGTTTTTGACAGACTGGATTGGCTGGAGGAGCATTTGGAGGAGAATCGCTTTTTATTCGGGGATCGTTTGACGGATTCTGATATCCGACTGTATGTGACCTTAGCCAGATTTGACACGGCGTATTATTTCGGATTCCGGTTGAATCGGAAACGGATCAGGGATTACAAAAATCTGTGGAATTATGCAAAAGAGCTTTATTCTATCCCGGCGTTTCGGGAGGCTACGGATTTCGATGCGATCAAGAGAGGTTATTTGTTGGGGGCGGAGGAGAATCCAGACAATATCCTTCCGGATGGTCCGGACAACAGTGTGTGGACGGAACCAAATGACCGGGCGGAGAAGTTCGGAAAATTACAGTACGGACCATAGCAATTGAGAAATGAGATCCTATACATAATTCAGTGCACGCAAAGAGAAGTCTCACAATGGTCTGATATCGGATAGAGAACGCATAGAACGACAAGAGAAAACGGATTCCGTATCAGAGAAAAGAAAACGAGAGATGTTGCAGGAGGGAATCATGGCAGTAGTAGATCATGTGACAAGCGGTGAGATACAAAACAGCGGAAAGTTTGAGCGGCAGCCTAATCGGTTTGTCACTCCGTTTGGAGAAAAAGAGGGAGAGCTTCCTGTGGAGAAGGGAAGATACAGACTATTATGGGCGCCGGTCTGTCCCTGGGCGAACCGGTCGATCATCGTGCGGGAGCTGCTGGGACTTGAGGATGCCATTTCTGTGGGAACTCTGGATCCTATACGGCCGGATGTACCGTGGTCCGACTGGGCGTTCACGTTGGATGAAGACGGCAGAGATCCTGTGCTGGGGATCAGACTGCTCAGCGAGGCATACAAGAAGGCTGATCCTGATTATCAGGGACGGTATACAGTGCCCGCAGTGGTGGACTTGCAGACCGGGGCGGTGGTAAACAACGATTATTTTAACCTGACTATCTATTGGGAAACGGCATGGGAAAAATTCCACAAGCCCAATGCGCCGGTACTGTACCCGGAGGAATTGCGGGAGGAAATCGATAAGCTGAACGCATTTATTTTTCATGATGTCAATAACGGCGTGTATAAGGCGGGCTTTGCTACGAGTCAAGAGGCTTATTCGGAAGCGTATCGGCTTGTGTTTGACGCATTTGATGTGTTGGAGGAGAGACTTGCGGGACAGCGTTTTCTGTTTGGAGATTATATCACGGAATCGGATGTGAGGCTGTATGTGACGTTAGCAAGGTTTGATGTGGCGTATTTTAATGGATTCCGGGTAAATAAAAAGATGTTAAAGGACTATCCAAACCTGTGGGGGTATGCGCGGGATCTGTACGCGGAGCATGCGTTTGGCGGAAACACAGATTTTGAGGCCATCAAAAAGCATTATCACCTGTGTTGTCTGAAGACCAATCCGTTCAATATCCTGCCTCTTGGACCGGATGTGAGCATCTGGAGGGAGGCGACGGATCGGGCAAAATTAAGCAGGGATCCTGAGCATAAATTTTTATATAAAACAGGGAGGTAAAAATAAATGAGCAAGATTTATCATAACATTACGGAACTGATCGGGCATACCCCGTTGGTGGAGCTGCACGGACTGGAACGGGAGCTGGGTACGGACGCTCATATATACGGAAAGCTGGAGTTCTTTAATCCTTCAGGGTCGGTGAAGGACAGGATCGCGCTGAACATGATCAATGCAAAGGAGGCGTCGGGTGAGTTGAAGCCTGGCGGAACCATCATAGAGGGGACTTCCGGCAATACCGGTATCGGAATCGCGTCCATAGGCGCAGCAAAGGGATATAACGTAAAAATCTGCATGCCGGATAATCTTTCCGCGGAGCGGACCAAGATACTTAAAGCTTTCGGCGCGGAAGTCTATCATACTCCCGGAGCACAGAACATGGCGGGAGCCGGGGCCAAGGCGGCGGAGCTTCTGGCAGCGACAGAGAATTCCGTGGTGCTAGGTCAGGGTGGAAATCCCAACAACCCGGGTGCGCATTACAAGACTACAGGACCGGAGATCTGGGAGGATACGGATGGTGAAGTAGATATCTTTGTGGCGGCATCGGGAACCGGAGGTACTGTGAGCGGAACCGGAAAATATCTGAAGGAGAAGAATCCGGACATCAAGGTGATCGGTGTGGAGCCGAAGGGCAGTGCCGTATTGAACGGCGGTGCACCGGGACCGCACAAGATCCAGGGAATCGGCGGCGGTGCGACACCGCCTGTCACGGATGTGAATATCTTTGACGAGGTGATCGATGTAAGCGATGAGGATGCTTATGAGTACGCGAGAAAAATTCCCAGACTGGAAGGCTTCACAATAGGTATCTCCGCAGGAGCTGCGTTGCGCGCAGTGGCAGAGCTGGCAAAACGTCCTGAAAATGCGGGGAAGAGAATTGTTGTGATCATACCGGATAGCGGGGATCACTATCTGTCCGGCGATCTGTATGAATGATTGATAAAGGCTGATTGAGATACAGAAGTGATGGAGGGGATCGTAAACTATGGCAGATGTGAAAAAAAGTATTGTGGAACTGATCGGAAAAACGCCGCTTCTGGAAGTGGTAAATTATGAGAAAAAGCATGATTTAAACGCGCAGATTGTGGTCAAGCTGGAGTATCTCAATCCTGCCGGTTCTGTCAAGGATCGTATCGCGCTTGCAATGGTAGAGGATGCAGAGCAGCGTGGGATCATCCGGCCGGGTGCTACTTTGATCGAGCCCACCAGCGGTAATACGGGAATCGGTATTGCTGCAATTGCTGCGGCAAAGGGGTATCAGGCAATTTTGGTCATGCCGGAAACCATGTCGGTGGAGCGGAGAAAATTCCTTCAGGCATATGGGGCAAAGCTTGTTCTGACAGAGGGTACAAAAGGTATGAAGGGTGCCATTTCGAGAGCGGAAGAATTAAACCGTGAAATAGAAGGTTCTATCATTCTGAGTCAGTTTACAAATCCGGCGAATCCGAAAGTACATCGGCTTACTACCGGGCCTGAGATTTATGAGGCACTGGACGGAAACGTAGATATCTTTGTCGCGGGCGTGGGCACAGGCGGTACTATTACAGGAGTAGGGGAATATTTGAAATCCCGAAATCCTGAAATCCGCGTAGTGGCTGTGGAGCCGGCAGATTCGCCGGTACTCTCCAAGGGGACGGCTGGTCCTCACAAGATTCAGGGTATCGGTGCAGGATTTGTGCCGGCTACATTGAATACCAAAATTTACGATGAAGTGATCGTCGTGGAAAATGAGGCAGCATTCGAGGCGGGACGGGAGATTGCGGTCACGGAAGGACTTTTGGTGGGGATTTCTTCGGGAGCGGCGCTGTGGGCGGCTGCAGAACTGGCAAAACGCCCGGAAAACAAGGGGAAAACCATTGTAGCACTATTACCTGATACAGGAGACCGATATCTGTCCACAGCTTTATTCGGGACAAGCAGATAACATCATATAAATATACAACGGGAGCAGGTGAAAGAGGGATGCATCGGGTTCTTTTGGCTTGCACAATTGAATACAATGCAAGGGTGCTTTCCGCACTTTCTGTCTGGGAACCGCTTTCTGACTTTAAGATCGAGCATGTGGTATTTGATGGAAATGAAGCGTTGGAGCAACTACGTAGTCATTCCTATGATCTGGTGATCACGGAGCTGGATATTCACGGGATAGACGGACTTCATTTGCTCAGATCGATCAAGGAGGAGGATCTCTGCCCGTTGGTCGTGATCTTAAGCGACACGGTGGAATTTACTTATGTCAGAGAGAGTCTGATGTTCGGAGCCTTTGATTATGTTAAGAAAATGCCGGATGCCGGAACTGTCAGGGAACTTTTGAATCGTGCGGGGCAGGAACTGGCGGTAAAGAAAGAACAGAGAAACAGCGGAGTGCGTATCGGTTATCCGTCTGCAGAAACCAATGAGATTGCAACAGGTATCTTAGCACATCAGGGGGAGCCGGATAAATTGTTTTTGCAGACCTTCGACAATATTTACCGGGTGAAAAAAGATGATCTGTTGGAAGGTGACCTGTTAGTTAAGGAATTCTACCAAAATATCATTAATCAGGTTTTCAAGACGGCGCCGTGGCTTCATCATTATGTTTCTATCACTCATTTTCAACAGTTGGATTATTTCTGGGCAGGCAACGGAGATGGCTTTCGGGAATATTTTCCGAGGAGATTGAGAGAATTACAGGAATGGGTCGATCGACTATATCCGAAGACCGAGGACAGGAACTTACAGCAATTATTGCTTTATGTATTGAATCATACGGAGACGGATTTGCGGCTCAAAACGATTGCTGACCAGATGCATTTAAATTATTCTTATCTGAGCACTCATTTTGCTGAAAAGCTCACGATCCGTTTCAGTGAATATGTCCTGCGCGTCAAGATGGCACGGGCGGCATTCCTTTTGGAGGATACAGAACTGCTTATCTATGAGATTTGTGATCTGTTGTCCTATCAGGATACAAATTATTTTACCAGGCAATTCCGGAAGTTATATCAGTTGACGCCGACTGCGTACCGGGAGGAACACAGGGCGGGAATCAGTGTGATGGACTACTCTTACTTGTAAGGGTAGTTTTTTTGTTATCCTAAATTTTTTCATGCATGGAACAGAAATTTGTGCCGTGGGAATACCTGCATACGAATGCTATTATAATCCTACAAAATTCAAAGGAACCTAAGGTTCAAAAAGGAACCTGCGGTTCCTTGGAAAAACGGAAGGAGTAGGAGATTATGAAAAAACAAATCAAAGCTTTAGTAACAGGAGTATTGATCACAGCGTTGGCGCTGTCCACCACGGCATGTGGTTCAGCTGCATCCAAGAGTGATGCGGCATCCGCGCCCAGAAAAATTGTGGCAGCTACAGGAGGCGGTCCCAGACCGTTGGTTTACACGGATGACAATGGTAATATCACCGGACACAACACAGAGCTGCTCAAGGCAGTGTTTGCTAAACTCCCTCAGTATGAGCTGGAGATCGTTCAGGTTGATGGGGTATCAAGCGTCATTACAGGCGTAAATTCCGGTGTATATCAGGTTGGCTTTAACAACCTCGCAAGAAACGAGGAGAGAGAAAAGCTGGTGCATTACACAGACCCGATCATGGTCAATGAGTATCTGGTGGTGTCCAATAAAAATATTCCGGTAGATCCGGAAGCGGATCTGTCCCAGTTTGCGGGTCTGACCTATGTGGGCGGAGCGGGAAATGATAAGACTACAGTGATCGAAGACTTTAATAATGAACATCCGGACAAACAGATCAACATAGAGTATTCTTCTGCAGATATCGTATCGCAGTTGACGGATGTGGAGGCCGGCAGATATGATCTTATGCTGATTGATGCACCTATGTATAACGCATATTACAGTAAGGAATATCCTCTGGATCTTCAGACCTACAGCTTAAAGGGAAGAACTTCCACAAAGTACACTTATTTTATCACAAGCTATGAGGACGAAGAACTCTATAATGATATCAACAAAGCATTGGCGGAAGTAATCGCGGACGGAACCTCCACTCAGTTATGCCAGCAGTTTTTGTTTGGTGAGTTCAGCCCGACTATTGCGGATAAGTAAGGTGCAGAGAGGGCGGCAAAATGAAATTATTTGATATAAAACTGGTATTTTCGCAGATACCCACCATTTTGTCAGCGCTGCCGATCACCATAGAACTGACGATCATTGCGACGCTGATTGGATACCTGTTGGGATTGGTGTTGGCGTTGGTCAAGATTCACAAGACGCCTGTTCTGCGGCAGATTGCGGTAGCTTATATTTCCATCATCCGGGGAACGCCAATCCTGGTACAGCTTTATATTACTTACTATGGGATACCGTTGATGTTAAAGCATCATAACTTGACCTACGGCACAAATTATAATATCAACGCGATCCCGGCCATAGTATTTGCGATCATTGCTCTTGGTCTGAATCAGTCGGCATTTGATGCGGAGGTGATCCGTGCCTCCATCCAATCGGTGGATAAAGGACAGGTCGAGGCAGCGAAGACGCTGGGAATGTCGGGAGGGCAGATCCTGCGGAGAGTGATCCTGCCGCAGGCAGTGGTTGTTGCACTGCCCTCTTTGGGAAATTCCCTGATCTCCCTGATCAAAGGAACTTCTCTGGCATTCACGGTAGCTGTGGTGGATCTGACGGCCGAAGGAAGGATCCTTGCGGGAAGAAATTTCAGATATTTTGAAGTGTATTGTTCTCTGGCTATCATTTACTGGGTGATCACCGTGGTATTGGAGAATATGTTTAAGATCCTGGAAAATAAGTTTTCCATACCGGATCAGCCGCCGGTCATTGCTCCGGAAAAGGTTTCGGGAGGTGTGGTCAAATGAGCTATATTGAGATCAGGGGATTGTGCAAAAAATTCGGGGATAATGTAATATTGGATCACGTGGATCTGGATATTGAAAAGGGTGAAGTTGTGGCGATCATCGGTCCTTCCGGCACAGGGAAATCCACACTCTTAAGGTGCCTGAATCTGTTGGAGACACCAGAGGGTGGCACGATCAAGGTAGATGGCAGAGAATACGACCTGACGACGAAAGACGGAAAGGTAAAGAGGAACCTTAGGCGGGAATCTTCTATGGTATTCCAGCAGTTTAACCTGATCAAGCACAAAAATTCTCTGCAAAATGTGGAGGAGGGACTACGTGTGGTCAAGAGACTGGGAAAAGATGAGGCCAGAAAGAAGGCTTTGGCGGAGCTGGAAAATGTCGGGATGGCGGACAGATTGTACCATTTTCCGAAACATTTATCAGGCGGTCAGCAACAGAGAGTTGCGATTGCCAGAGCGTTGGCTATGGAGCCGAATCTGCTGTTGATGGATGAGCCGACATCTGCATTGGATCCTGAGCTGGTAGGAGAGGTGCTTTTGACAATCCGCAAAGCAGCCAAGGCTGGTAATACGACACTTTTAGTCACTCACGAAATGAATTTTGTAAAGAGTGTGGCCAATAAGATTATTTTTCTGGAGAACGGGAAAGTGGTGGCATGTGGTACGCCGAAAGAGATTTTCGGATATCCGAGCAATGAGAGGCTGAAAGAATTTTTGGCAAAGATCCATATGCTGGAAGGTGCAGAGTACAACATTTGATGCAGGTTTTGCACAATTCAGTGCCGGGAAAAGGGAGTTTCGCAATTGTCGATATTAGTTTGAAAGGGGAGGATGTAAGATGAAGATCAGTTCAGTGGATATTTTAAAATTAAAGGAGCATCCGGAGCATGGGCAGACGCCGGTGCTTGTGAGGATAAATACCGATGAGGGAATATACGGGTATGGGGAGGCCGGTGTTTCCATCGGAAATTATTCGTTGGGAAGCATTGAGATATTGAAGAGTTTTTCACGCATGATCCTGGGGAGAGATCCTCTGCAGAATGATGTGATCTATGAGAAACTGGCCCATGCATTCTGGTCCAAGGGAAACGGCGGCGTGATCTATGCGGCAATCTCAGCTATCGATGCGGCGTTGTGGGACATTAAGGGCAAATATTTTAACAAGCCGGTCTATGAGTTGCTCGGAGGAAAGCATAGGGATAAGATCAGGGCGTATGCCAGCCAACTGCAGAACGGTTGGAAATATGAGCAGTTTATCGGCTCTCCGGGTGACCTGGAGTTTTTAAAGCATGCAGTGCAGAGTGCAGTGGATGAGGGGTATGATTGTGTGAAGATTGATTTTCTGGCAAAGCATTTGGATGGAAGCCGGATTGATTTTTATGAGGGACGCAATCATTTATCACTGAAAACCTTGCGGGAGGTGGATCAAAAGCTGGATGCGGTAAAGCAGATCATAGACGGCAAGGCAGAACTGATCCTGGAAAATCATTGCATTACCACAGCACACACCGCAATCCAGTTTGCAAAGGTTGCGGAGGATTACGGACCAATGTTGTTGGAGGAACCGGCAGATCCGCAGGATATCCACGACTATGAAAAATTGCGTGAGGCAATCAATATTCCGCTTGCGACCGGTGAGAGGATTTATACGAGAAGGGAGTTTTTACCATATCTGGAAAAGAACCTTCTGGATGTATTGCAGCCGGATCTGGGGAATTGCGGCGGCATCACCGAGGGACGCAAGATTGCAGATCTGGCAGAGTTGTATGGCGTTTCCGTGCAGACACATACCTGCAATACGGCGTTAAGTGTGGCAATTGCATTGCACTTGGAGGCAGCAATCCCTAATTTTATTATCCATGAGCATCATACCTCCAATACATTTAAACACAACAGAGAGGATTTTGTATACGATTATCAGCCGGTGAACGGATATTTTGAATTGCCGACACTTCCGGGATTGGGCAATGAGCCGACAGAAAAAACACTTGCAGAATCTCAGGTTGAAACGGTACAATAAAATATGCAAAAGAGAAATAAGCGTATAATGAATAAAGGAGACTGTGTAGAACATGGAAGCATATAGAGTGACAAAGGATTCTCCGGCATGGCTCTTTAAGGCCTATGATTATGCAAGGACGGATGCGTTTTGCTTCGGACAGGGGATTCCTCTGGAGGGGGAATTTTCCCATGATGAGCCTGTGGATGAGAAGTATCAGGCGGTGGTGCTTATTGAGGATCACAAGCCTGTGGCTGGGTGCCGGGTCACCTATCCGGAGGACGGGATCGGCAAGATCGGGCGAGTGTGTGTGACCAGAGCATTTCAGAAAAGCGGTGCGGGCAGTGTGCTTATCAAAGAGGCGGAGAAATGGATCGCAGAGACCGGTATCACACACATAGTGATCAACAGCCAGGACAGGGCGCAGGGCTTTTACGAGAAGTTGGGTTATGTATTGAACCCGGAGGTGGATCCAAGAGTGTATGAGGACCATTTCGACGGTGACAGAGAGACGGCAAAGCATGGATATGTGCCGCAGAAGAATTCGTTGGGGTTTGCCTGCGTGTTGGTGGAGAAGGAGCTTTAACGCGCAGGCAAAAGCGGATTTAAGAATAGCGGGAAACGTGCAGAGACAGATATTGTAAATGTAAAATGACAGGAATTACATTGTGTGAACCGGTATAAATTGTGAGAACCGGTATAAGATGAAAAGAGAGATTTGGCAGGAGTTCTTGACATGAGTTATATCGATCTGCACTGTGACACACTGATGAAAGCGTTTTTCGGGGGCGAGACGGATATTTATGCGATCCGGGACACGCATGTCAACGTGAAAAAATTAAAAGAAGCCGGAGTGAGGGCGCAGTGTTTTGCCGTCTTTTTCCCAAGAAGGGAGGAAGACGGCAAAACACATTTCGGGGAGATGCCGGAGGATCTGGTGTATTTTACGGCGATGCGGCAGATCCTGTTTGACACCATAAAAAGTCATCCGGAGGCAATTGCGTTTGCGGAGAATGGGGAGGAGCTTGCACAAAACGTGAGGGAGGGGAAGGTTTCCGCATTTCTCACCTTAGAGGATGGGCGGGCCGTGGACGGGAGTGTAGAGAGGTTGTTATGGTTTTATGAGCAGGGAGTGAGGCTGATAACTCTGACATGGAATGATGAGAATTGTTTTGGTGCGCCAAATTCAGGGAATCCGGCAATCATGCAAAAAGGCTTGACGGCATTTGGAAAAGAATCCATTGCGGTGATGAATGAAAAGGGTATCCTCATCGATGTGTCGCATCTGTCCGACGGAGGATTCCGTGATGTGGCAGAACTTACAAAGAAGCCTTTTGTGGCGTCACATTCCAATACGAGGAGTCTGGCACCACACCCGCGGAATCTGACGGATGGGATGATTCGGACTTTAGCGGAAAAGGGTGGTGTAGCCGGTTTGAATTTCTACGGGCCCTTCCTGAATGCGGATGTGCAGTCGGAGGCATCCACCCTGGAACGTATGGCAGCACATGCGATGCACATGTATCGGGTGGGCGGTGAGGATGTGATCGCCATCGGAACAGATTTTGACGGCTTTGAGGGAGAGGAGGGTATGCTGGAAATCGACGGCCCCGGACAGATGGAAAGGCTGTTCGACAGATTGCGGGAAAATGGATTTTCAGGGCGGATGCTGGATAAATTCCAGTATGGAAATGTAGAACGGGTGATAAGAGAAGAAAAATAAAATTTGCATATTGACAAATAGATTATAAAATGATATAAATAATACAATTCCTATCTGATAAATGGGAAATGGATACAAGGAGGAGATTATTATGAAAAAAGTTTTGGTGAAGAAATTACTTAATCTGACAGTCGTTGCGGCATTGTCCCTTTCGGTGCTGGCAGGCTGCGGCAACGGTGCATCCGGCAGCACGGCTTCCGGCGCAGCAGGGGCAAGCTCCCAGGCGGCACAGAGCACTCAGGAGGCATCCGGCTCCCAGGCAGCGCAGAGTTCTCAGGCAGCAGGCGGAACACAGTCCGGCGAAACGACTGCCACAGCAATCGACAAGGCAGCATTTGATGCACTGTTAGCTTCCGGGATTGTGGCGGATGACGCGGACATCGCAGCAAATGAATGGGCATCCAAAGTAAAGGCGGCAGGCACCCTTCGGGTAGGCGGTACGAGAACCTCTTTCCTGTTCAGCCAGCTGGACGAGACAGATAACGGCCTGCGTGGTTTTGATGCAGGGCTGTATCAGCTGCTGGCACGCTATATCTTGGGCGATGAGAGCAAGTTTGAGCTGACCCAGGTGGATTCTAGCACCCGTGAATCCGTACTGCAGAGTGATCAGGTGGATGCGGTGTTCGCAACTTATTCCATCACAGATAAGAGAAAGGAATTGATTTCTTTTGCGGGACCTTATTACACCTCCAAGCAGGCGGTACTCGTGAAGGCAGGCAACACAGAGATTACTGGAGTAGACAGTCTGGCAGGAAAAAATGTGGCAACCCAGTCCGGCTCCACAGGTCCTTCTATTCTGGCTGAGTTTGCGCCGAATGCTACTGTGCAGGAGTTCCAGAACGATCAGGAAGCCCGTACTGCTTTGGAGCAGGGACGTGTGGATGCTTATGTGACAGACTACACACTGCTTCTGAATGCAATTGTTAAGAATCCCAATACATACCAGATTGCAGGGGATGTGTTCGGGCCTGAGGACAATTACGGCATCGGCCTGCCTTTGGATTCCGACGGTGTAGCGTTTGTGAATGACTTTTTAAAGAAGATCGAGGCAGACGGTACATGGGAAAAGCTGTGGAAGATCAGCCTTGGCGACCGCACCGGTATTGATACGGCACCGGCTGCTCCGGCTATCCAGTAAATGAGATATCGGGTCGATAGACATATAGGACAGCATAGATAGGTTGGCTGTTGCGGCAGATATCCGGTTTTGAAAAACAATGGAGAAAAATATATGAGTGTTCAGGAGCTTCTTGCGGAATATGGCGACAAATATGTATTGGCATTACTCACGACATGGAAGCTTACGGCACTGGCATTTTCAGCAGCGTTTGTCATCGGGATCGTGGTCACGGTCATGCGCGTGAGCCCTGTCAAGCCACTTCGTGTGGCGGGGGATTTCTATGTGCAGATCTTTCGCAATATTCCCGGAGCGGCGCTGCTGATCGTGCTTGTGTACGCTTTGCCGTACCTGAATGTGGTATTGTCGTATTTTACCTGTGTACTCACGGCGACAGCTCTGATCCCTGCGGCCTTCTGTTCGGAGTATCTGATGGCGGGCATGAATACCATTGCGTTGGGACAGATTGAGGCGGCAAGAGCGTTGGGGATGAATTTCTCCCAAATGATCCGGCTGATCGTGATCCCTCAGGCACTGCGATCCAGTGTGCTGCCCATGACGAATCTGTTGGTGGCGACCATGCTGACGACGGCATTGGCATCTCAGGTGCCCTTAAATCCTACGGATCTGACGGGGATCGTGGCACATATCAATACCCATGCCGTAGGCGGCGTGACTGCGTTTCTGATCTCGGCAGTGTTATACTGTGCAACGGCGGTGGTGATCGGACAGATTGGGAATCTGATAGACAGGAAAGCGAGGATCTTGCGATGAGTACAGCACAGGTTTCGATCAAAGACGCATTGTATGAACCGCCGGGACCTAAGAGCCGGAAGGTGATAGGGATTGCCACGGTAATTACTCTGACAGTATTGACGATATTGTTGGCACTGATCATCAGACAATTTTATATCACAGGGCAGTTGAATGCCAGATATTGGTCTTTTTTGGGCAGGGCTTCCACATGGAAGTTTCTGGGAAAAGGCCTTTTGGGAACTTTGGAAGCTGCGGCTCTGGCAGGGGGCGTCACCTTTGCGGCCGGGTTTTGCATGATGATGGGTCGGATCAGCAGGTACAAAGTGGTGCGTGGGATCAGCACGGCGTTTATAGAGTTTACACGGGGCGTGCCTACGCTTTTGTTTATTTATTTCTTTTTTCTGGTGGCGCCGCAGCTTGGATGGAAGCTGTCTGCCTTGTGGAAGATCGCTGCTCCGGTGGCGATATCGGCGTCCGGGGTGGTAGCGGAGGTGCTGCGCTCCGGCGTGAATGCCGTACCAAAAGGACAGAGGGAGGCTGCTTTATCGCTGGGGATGCGTGAGAACACCGTGTTTTTCCGGATCATATTTCCGCAGGCACTCCGCTATGTGATCCCGGCTCTGATCGCGGAGACAGTCATTGTGGTGAAGGACACCACCTTTGCCTATGTGGTAAATTTTCCGGATCTGATGCAGAATGCAAAGGTTTTGATCTCCAACTATGATGCGATGCTCTCGGTCTATTTATTGGTGGCATGCATTTATATTTTGATCAATTATCTGATCAATAAGATTTCCGATTTGACAGCGGGGCTTCAGAATATTACAATAGGGTCGTCGAGGGGCGGCGGGAGAGCAGGTGGCAGATATGGTGCAGGCAGAGGAGAATAAAGAGGTATTGACGGAGCAGTCTCCCATTATTGAACTAAGGAATATTGATAAATATTTCGGGGAGCACCATGTCTTAAAGGGAATCAGTCTCACCGTAAAAAAAGGAGAGGTGGTAGTGGTCATCGGACCGTCCGGTTCGGGAAAGTCCACACTGTGCCGAACTATCAACAGACTGGAGACGATCGATTCCGGAGAGATCATCATCGACGGGGTACCGATGCCCGGGGAAGGCAGGAAACTGGCTCAACTGCGGGCACAGATCGGTATGGTGTTCCAGTCTTTTAATTTATTTGCACACAAAAATATCTTGGACAATGTGATCATGGCACCGGTGGAGGTGCTGCATATGCCGAAACAACAGGCAAAGGAAGAGGCATTGCAGCTTTTGAAGAGAGTGGGCGTGGAGTCGCAGGCGGCAAAGGTACCGGCACAGCTTTCCGGAGGACAGCAGCAACGGGTGGCAATCGCCAGAGCGTTAGCCATGCATCCGAAGGCGATTCTGTTTGATGAACCCACCAGCGCACTGGATCCAGAGATGATCAATGAAGTGCTGGATGTGATGACCGAATTGGCTGCTGAGGGGATGACCATGGTGGTGGTGACTCATGAGATGAATTTTGCCAGACGGGTGGCGGATCGCATTATCTTTATGGATGATGGGAGTATTCTGGAGGAGAATACGCCGGAGGAATTTTTTGAGCATCCGAAGACACAGCGGGCACAGGATTTTTTGAATTCGATCAAGGAGCATTGAAGGGAAATGAAACAGGTTGCGATTGTAGGCAGACGGGAAACTGCGAGGAATGGAAATTATTACGCTGCAGTGGAGGCATGCGGAGCACAGGCGGTGACGCTGATCACGCCGGAGAATATAAAACTAATAGAAAATGTGGACGGAATTGTCCTTCCGGGCGGGGTTGATCTGAACCCCGCTCTTTATCATGAGAAAAATACGGATTCCAGAGACGTGGATGATTCGCTGGACAATCTGGAATTTGCTGTGATTCAGAGAGCTTTGGCGCTAAGGGCTCCAATCCTGGGAATTTGCAGGGGACATCAGATCCTGAATGTCTATTTTGGCGGCAGTCTGATCCAGAATATAGCGCATACGGATATCCATACATGGACAGGAAAAGAAGACAGGGTGCATGGTACAAGAGTGAAAAAAGACTCTTTCCTGTATGAAATTTACGGGGCGGAGGAGATCGCTGTCAACAGTGCTCATCATCAGGCGGTAAAAGAACTTGGAAAGGGGCTGGAGGCAGTACAATTCAGCACGGACGGCCTCATTGAGGCAGTTCAGCATGTGGAATTCCCGCTTTATGCCGTGCAGTGGCATCCGGAGCGCATGTGCCTGAAGAATGCCCGAGCGGACACGGTGGACGGGCTTAGGTTGTTTGCATATTTTATAAACAAGATCTGACTTGCATTTCTCCCCGGTTTGTGAAACAATAAGTAAGATAACGGTGATAGACACAAGTCAACGGAAATATACTGGAGGAAGAGAACAGGATGGATGTCAGAGCACAGGCACATAACATGAAAATGACGGCGCCTCACATGGCGGCAATGTCTTTGGAACAGAGAAACGCGGCGCTGCAGCATATGATCGATGCGTTGACGGCAAAGCAGGCAGAGATTTTCCGGGAAAATGCTGAGGATGTGAAAGCTGCCGAGGAGAATGGCGTGGCGCAGGCGGTGATCAAACGTTTGAAATTCAATGAGGGTAAGCTCAGGGATGCCGTATCGGGGATCCGGCAGATGATCGGGCTTCCGGACCCTGTGGGGAAGGTGAGTCTGAAACGTGAGCTGGATGCGGGACTTGTGTTAAAGCGGGTGTCGGTTCCCATCGGCGTGATCGGCGTGATCTTCGAGGCGAGACCGGATGCGCTGATCCAGATTTCCGCATTGTGTATCAAGAGCGGAAACTGCGCGATCTTAAAAGGCGGCAAAGAGACGGCGAGGACGAATAAAATATTGTTTGAGATCATTCATGAGGCTGTGGTGGAGAGTGGTCTGCCCCAAGGGTGTCTGCTGCAGGTGGAGCTGCATAATGAGATTGATGAGCTGCTGCAGTGTCAGGGGGATGTGGATCTTCTGATCCCGAGAGGTTCCAATGCGTTTGTGCAGTATATCATGGATCACACCAATATTCCCGTGATGGGACATTCCAGCGGGATCTGTCACATTTACGTGGATGAGAAGGCGGATCTCGAGAAGGTCGTACCCATTGTCATAGATGCCAAGACACAGTATCCGGCGGCCTGCAATACCGTGGAGACGCTTTTGGTAAATCGTGCGATCGCCCCGAAGGTATTTCCTATGCTGAGGGAGGCGTTTGAAAAAGCGGGTGTGAAAGTCCGGGGAACAGAGGAAGTTGTGACGTTATGGCAGGAAAATAGCGTGCGAGATGGCGCAGCGGGCGCGACGGATGGCGGTATTGAAGTAATGGCGGATGCGGAATTCGGGACGGAGTACTCGGATCTGGTGATCTCGGTAAAGCTGGTGGAGGATGTCCGGGAGGCTGTAGAGCATATCAACCGATTCAGCTCCCATCACACGGATTGTATCCTCACCGAGGATGAGCAGGCTGCGC
>CADBNO010000187.1 GCA_902796105.1 uncultured Lachnospiraceae bacterium
AAGACGTTCGGATCGGTTTCCAGCAAGGAAATTGCGGCAGCGCTCAAGGAGCAGCATAAAGTTGACATTGACAAAAAGAAGATCCAGCTGCCGGAAGCGTTAAAGTCTATCGGAAGCTATGAGGTTGGCGTGAAGCTGCATCCGCAGGTGAATGCGAAGCTGACAGTAAAAGTAACGGAGGCATGAGATGCCCGCAGCAGATGAAAATGTATTAAAAAAAGTAATGCCCAACAGTATAGAGGCGGAACAGGCGGTCATCGGTTCCATGATCCTCAATCCTGAGGCGATCAACGCTGCGTCTGAGCTGCTTACAGCCGAGGATTTTTACAGCAGGCAGTATGGCATTTTCTTTGAAACCATTCAGGAGATCAGTAACAGCGGCAAACCGGTGGATATCGTGACGCTGCAGGATCGGCTGAAGGAAAAGGATCTGCCGCCGGAAATGTACGGAGTGGATACGGTCCGGGTATTGATGAGTGCAGTGCCGACTTCCGCAAATGTCAAGTATTATGCGAATATAGTTGCGGAAAAGTCCATGCTGCGCCGGATGATCCGGTTGAATGAAGAGATTGCCGGAAACTGTTATGCCGGAAAAGAGAGTCTGGAATTTATCCTTGGCGATACGGAAAAGCGCATGTTCCAGCTTTTGCAGGAGCGCCGCGGGTCGCAGGATTTTGTGCCGATCCGTCAGATTGTCATGAATGCAATGAACCGGATCGATCAGGCGTCGAGGACCAAGGGCAGTGTGACAGGTATTCCTACCGGGTTTACGGATCTGGATTTCAAGACGGCAGGCTTGCAGCCCTCCGATCTGGTGATCATAGCGGCACGTCCCGCTATGGGAAAAACGGCATTTGTATTGAATATTGCGCAATATGTAGCCTTTAAGAAGGATCTTCCGGTAGTGATATTCAGTCTGGAGATGGGCAGTGAGCAGCTGATCGATAGAATGTTTTCTTTGGAATCCGGCGTGGATGCGCAGAAGATCCGTACCGGTCAGTTGAATGATCAGGATTGGGAGAGGCTGATCGAGAGTGCAGGAGTGATCGCCAAGTCGAAACTGATGATCGATGATACTCCGGGTATCACGGTGGCAGAACTCAGATCCAAATGTCGTAAGCTGAAGCTTGAGCAGGGCTTGTCCCTGATCATCATCGACTACCTGCAGTTGATGTCCGGCAACGGAAGGGCGAACGATTCGCAGCAGCAGATCATTTCGGATATTTCCAGGTCCCTGAAGCTTCTGGCGCGTGAAATGAATGTGCCGGTTCTGGCTTTGTCGCAGTTGTCCCGACAGGTGGAGCAGAGACCGGATCACAGACCGATGCTTTCCGATCTGCGTGAATCGGGAGCTATTGAGCAGGATGCCGATATGGTCATGTTTATATATCGTGACGACTATTATCATCCGGATTCGGAGAAAAAGGGCGTTTCTGAGATCATTATCGCCAAGCAGAGAAAAGGTGAAGTGGGAACGGTGGAGCTGGCCTGGCTGCCGGAATTTACCAAGTTTGCCAATCTGGAGCGGGCCAGAAAAAATACAGAGAACGGATAAAGATTTTCAGGAATCTTATACAGAGAGTACATTTACGAAAGAGAATGAGTGGAAAAGCTCGTTCTCTTTTTTGATTTATCCGGAGACACAGCGGGGGATGCCGGAAAGCGAGCAGTGTATGAGTAATGAGAGGAGTATGAGAGAGCATGAGACATGAGAAAGGAGAAGAAGATATGAAGAGCGGGTTGTTGATCTCAGATGCAGCGAAGGAGGTGCAGGTGGAAAGCCACGTGCTCAGATATTGGGAGGAGGAACTGGGGCTGCCTATCCGGCGGAATGAGCAGGGGCACCGGTATTATACAGATGAGGATGTGGAGTGTTTTAGGCGGATTAAATTGATGAAGGAAAGGGGATTACAGTTGAAAGCGATCAAAATGATCCTGAGGGACGGAAAATTTGATATTTTACCGGGGGAGGATATATCCCGGAATGAGATTGCAGTGGGACAGGCAGTTGCGGCAGAGAGAGAAAATACAGCAGATGAGGGAAGCGAGACAGACGGGGGAAGTCTGGCGGAGCAGGAGAGTAAAGCGCAGAGGATGCAAAGGCTGCAATGGGTCTTGCAGCAGATGGTAGGGCAGGCTGTGCGGGAGAATAATGCAGAACTGGTTCAGCAGATCAGGGAAAGTGTTTTAAAGGAACTGGATTATCAATTCAGGCTGCAGGAGGAGAGAGAAGAGGAACGTGATCGGAAAGCAATGGAGCGGGCAGAGCAGCATTATCGTCAGGTGGACGAGCTGCTGAGGCTGAAGAGTAAGAGACATCTGCTATCCGAGCGGCTGGAGCGCAGGGCGGGACATAGCCCGGAATGCGGAACAGAGACAGAGACAACGACCGCAGAAACCCCGGCGTCAGGAAAAGCAGCAGAAACAGATACGATGGAAAGCGTAAAAGAGAATTTGAAAAAAAGATTTCTGTTCGGCGAAAATAACGGACTGCGTCGGAAATGGAGGAGGACATCTGAAAGCTCACGTGATGCCTGAAAGAGAAAAAAGAAAAGCGCTTGTGAAGGATGCTCCTCCACAAGCGCTCATTTAGCTGTGTGATCATTCCTCTGAAATGGTACCAACAGGGCACTGACCTGCGCAGGAACCGCAGCTGATGCACTTGTCAGCATCGATTTCAAATTTGCCGTCTCCCATGCTGATCGCGCCAACAGGGCACTGAGCCTCACAAGAACCACAAGCTACACAAGCGTCACCGATTACGAATGCCATAATAAAATCCTCCTTTTTATGTTTGATAAATTCATGTCAATCTCTCTTGGATTATTGTAATACAAATGCAGGGTTAATTCAAGTCATTTTAGGGAAAATTTATCATTAAAATTCTCAATAAGTTATCAATTACTTTTACAGAGATCAAAACATCAGGATTTCCCGGGCTTATGCATGCGTCTGGGACATTTCTGCCCTGCGTTTGCGGATGCCGTTTAAGATCACTTCTTTCTTTTCCAATAACGTTGCCTTGTCCAAGGGGGGGACGCCTTTCAGGCGGTACTCGATGCCGAGCTTCTCGTATTTGCTCTCACCCATGGTGTGGTAGGGCAGGGCATCCAGCGCTTTCAGATTGGAGAACTGCCCGATAAAATAGCCCAGGTCAAACAGATATTTGTCGTCGTCCGTGTATCCGGGTACGATCACGTGGCGGATCCACATATCTACATGTTTTTCGTTCAGATATGCGGCGAATTTCAGAATATTGGTGTTGGGCTGTTTCACCAGTTCTTTGTGCTTTTCCGGATCAATGTGCTTGATGTCCAACATAACAAGGTCTGTCAGTGTCATGAGCTTGTCAAATTTTTTCATGAGCCCGTCGTTGTCCGGGTTAAAGGCGATGCCGGAGGAGTCAATGCAGGTATGGATATTTTTCTCCTTGGCCAGTGTGAACAGATCGATCAGAAAATCAATCTGCATCAGGGGTTCGCCGCCTGTCACGGTGATGCCGCCGCCATTTTGATAAAAAGGCAGATTATGCTCATACTGGGCGATGATCTCCGCGGGTTCCATCAGCGTTCCCGCGTTCATTTCCCAGGTATCCGGATTGTGGCAATAGGCGCATCTCATGGGGCAGCCCTGTACAAATACAACAAATCTTGTGCCCGGTCCGTCTACGGTACCGAAGCTCTCCAATGAATGAATTCTTCCTTGCATACGATCATTTCCTTTCCGATATGGTTCTAAAGTCAGACTCGAAAAACGCATTGCGTTTCTGTTGAACATAACGCATTGCACGGAGTCAGACTCGAAAAACGCATTGCGTTTCTGTTGAACATAACGCATTGCACGAAGTCAGACTCGAAAAACGCATTGCGTTTCTGTTGAACATAACGCATTGCACGAAGTCAGACTCGAAAAACGCATTGCGTTTTCCTCGT
>CADBNO010000188.1 GCA_902796105.1 uncultured Lachnospiraceae bacterium
CCCGCGCTGATCCTGGCCGGCAGATAATTCACCACATCATCCAGCTTCGCCGCCGCCCTTCCGAAATACAGATACTTGTCATTTTTATACCCCACCATGGAATCCATGGTATTCACCGCTTTATAAGCCATGCCGAATATCGGTCCGCCTAGCGCCAGATACAGCATAGGTGCGATCACCCCATCTGAAGTATTCTCCGCCACGGTCTCCACCGCCGCCCGTATCACACCGGCTTCGTCAAGTTGTGCGGTATCCCGTCCGACAATTCTCGAAACTGCCTGCCTGGCGGCAGCAAGAATACTCTCATCACGGTTCTGTACTGCCGCTCCCTTCAGACACACATACACACGCTTACTCTCCACCTGCAGACTCTTTACCGCCAGGATCTGCCAGGTGAGTATCACTTCCACCGCCACTCCCAAATATCGGTTTACCGCATACGAACCTATGAGCAACATCGCCGTCACCGCCACCGTGCCCGACAACACACATAACACCAGCATTCGCCCATTCCGCAGCTGTCCTTTCCGCGAGACATCCACAGCAGAGTCTTTTGTCTCCCGCTGCCCCATATCGGGGGATAAATCTGTTTTCCAAAAACGCTGTTCCCAAAAGGTGATCCCGTTTCCGATGATCCGTACCGGATGATACAGCCACTCCGGATCCCCCAACACCAGATCCGTCAGAAATCCCACCCCAAAGGCAACGATGTGCCAGATCAGATAATCACAGACGGACATATGTATTCACCTCCACAACGGATCTGGTAATCAAAATAATCCCCGCCGAACAGGCTGCTGCACACTGCCATGATCGTACCGCCATTCACCACCGCGGTTACTTCAACCTCCCTCAGGCTTGTCTTTTCCGCGTATGCGGTCACCCACCGGACCATTCGCTCATACCCCTGCATGCAGCGAGTGATAAAATTCTCCCTGCTCTCCCCGTTCGGAAACGGCAGTTTTCCTCCGCTTGCCATCCATTCCTGATACAGAGGCTCATACTTCAATTCTTCAAAATTTTTCCCTTCAAAATCGCCGAAATCTATTTCCGTCCATTCCGGGATGCAGATTTTTTCTCTTGCCGGGAATAGAATCTCCGCTGTTTCTCTGCAACGACGCATCGGACTGACAAACACCGGCTCTGTCGTCACCATATTCTCCGGCACTGCCTCTTTGTCTGCCTCTTTGTCTGCCCCTTGTTCTCTCCCACGCCCTCCGCAGTTCCTGCCAACGCTTTCCTGCAGCAGCGCCCTGCCCCGCTCCGACAAAGTTTCCTCTGTCAGGCCCAGATATCTATGCTCTTCATTCGACACGGTTAATCCGTGACGTATCATTCTGATCTTTAATTCCATGTTGTCTACCACCTAGCCGACTGTCTCTTTTGGTTTTATTCTCACCTCAGCGAATTTCGATCGCAACAATTTCCGGATGATTAAAAAAACGGGGCAACGGCGTACTCTCTCTCGCCAAACCTCTGCTCACCTCCATGATGCTTCCGTTCGAAAGTTCATAGAGCCCGTTCACATATTTTGCCAACAAGCCCTGATCCGGCGCCCACACCCCTTCATTCAGAAAAGGCATCCGAAACTGTCCGGCATGCGCATGTCCCGCCAGGATCAGATCAAAATCATATTGCGCATAAATGTTTCCTTTCTCTGGCCGATGTGAAAGCAGAATGCGCAGATGACTCTCATCCGTCTGCGCAAACGCCTGCTCTATCTGCGTTTTCCAGAGTCGTTCCCCTATATAGGCAGGATCATCGACACCACACACATCCAGCAAACAGCCGTTTACCGAAATACTGTCACACTCTCCTTCCAGAACCGTGATACCAAGCTCCCGCAGATAATCCTTCATCTCGTCTGCCCGGCCACTCCAATACTCATGATTTCCGGTGACATAATAACAGGGATATTTTTGCGCCAACGCTTCCGCTGTTATCCTGGCATTGTCATCAGCCAATCTGTCATCAAAGAAATCTCCTCCGAGCATCACGATATCCGGTCGCGCTTTTTCCACCATGCGGATCAGTGTTTTCTGTCCACGCCCGTAATAGCAGGAATGCAGATCTGTGATCAGGACAAGCCTCACACAGGCATCGTCCCCTTCAAGCAGATCCACCTCCAGTTGTTCAGTTACCGGGATCCATGACCACAGGGAAAAAACCAATACCAAAAGCAATAATCGTATTCCCACTCTTCTTATTCTCTTTCCAGTAGCTTTATCTGTGGCTTTATCTTTCTCTTTTCCCACTGTCCCTTCCGCCTGCATCCGCTCTCTATCTCCGACCCATTCCCTCTATTATTACATCTCTTCTTCTCTTATTTCTACTTTTGTTTTTTCTTTTGTTTCTTCTCTTGTTTCTTCTCCTGCTTCTTCTCTTGTTTCTTCTCCTGCTTCTTCTCTTGCTTCTTCTCTTGCTTCTTCTCTGCTTCTTCTCTGCTTCTTCTCTTGTTTCTTCTTTTATCTTATCTCTTGCACCAGCTCTTATTTGGCCGCTCGTCTCATTGCTTATTTCATCCTATTTGATGCGCTGACCGAGCCCGCACAAGATCCGCTCCACCCGGTCTGCCCGCTTCGCCGCCTCAATCAGAAGTCTGCCCAGGCACTCCCTATACTCCCGTTCTGCCTTTTCCATAGGGACGATCCCATTCCCCACTTCATCACTGATAAGGATCCAATCCGGATAGCATTCCAGGAAACGGGCAAATGCCTGTTCCGCATCCATTCCTGTTAATATCATATGACGCACCCATAAATGAAAATGATAAAACACCCCCACCGCCGTAGCGTCATTTCCGCCTGTTGCCTCTACATTTTTCTCAACTGCCGGCACATCTGTCCGCCATGCTCCACAATCATAATATTTCGCAGTTACGCCTTCCACGCACATTTTCTCTCTCACATAGTCCAGCTTTCCCTGTGCCATCCCGCCTATATACAACTCCCGCATCACACTTCACATCCGTCCTTATAAGATAGTATTTAACAGCAACTGTATTCTTTATTCCCGCGAGCAAAGAGCCAAGAGGACATGCTTGCATGTTAATTTGGCTGCCGCTTCCAACTTAAAAACTTGTTTTCGGCACCTTTGACAGCATGATCTCCATGCAATCTGCGTAGACAATCTTCTCTTTTTTTTCTTCCGGGCTTAAATTTTTCCCCATTTCCACCAACAGCTCCGGGACCTCGCTGAGCGGGAACTCCGACTGCGCCAGCCCTACCCCATACAGATAATAGGCATCATAGGTATCCGGCACCATCTCAATGAACTGAAAATTTTCATAGGAAAGTGTCTCTTTCATACAAATGCTGACTCTGTCAATCCTCGAAACATATTTTCTAAACTCGCCAAACTTCATAACCTCTCTTGTGTGACAAACAAAAACGCTGATCATCACACGCCTCCTTTCCTCATTTGTCGTTTTGTTATGGGGCGTCTCCTTTGCCTCTCCGATTCATGCTTCAATTCCATGAAAACCGGGTTGTATACTTACTTATCTTTTGGGAACAACAACCATCCTTTTCCCGCACCCCAGACATTTATATCGCAAAAAAATCCCCCCGCAATACGGGCATCTATACAACCGGTGAATAGTGCAGTAGATCACTCCGGCTACAATGAAAATAATGCCTATGAGAACACCAATGCCAAAAAGTATTTTATTTTCA
>CADBNO010000189.1 GCA_902796105.1 uncultured Lachnospiraceae bacterium
AGCAGTCGCTTCTTCTTCTGTTTTTCCAATAAACTTTTTGATAACCATTATGCTGTCACCATCCCAACTGACTGTAATTCAACACTGGATTCCACTTCATTATAGGATACCACCACCAGATCCTTGAAGTAGTCTTCCGTCAATCGTTTGAAATAGATCCTAACGATCGGCGAAGTGATGATAATGGGGGCTTTCCCCAGATTCTCCAATTTCTTGATTTCGGCGCCCACCGCATCAATAATGGCCCGCGCTCTGGAGGGATCAAGATTGATAAATGCACCGTTCTCTGTCTGCTTCACACTTCCCATGATCTCCTGTTCTATCTTCGGATCCAGCGTGACCACACTGGTCGCCTCATGAGACAGAAAAAATTTTGTGGAGATCGCCCGTTTCAGGCTCTGCCTCACATACTCTGTCAAAATATCCGTGTCCCTTGTGGTTGTCGCGTAATCCGCCAAAGTCTCCATGATCGTGAGCAGATCTCTTATGGAAATGCCCTCCCGCAAAAGATTCTGCAACACTTTCTGGATCTCGCCGAGTCCAAGCAGCTTCGGGACAAGCTCGTCCACCAGGGAAGGATTGCTCTCCTTCAGGTTGTTGATCAGATTCTGCACATCCTGACGGGTCAAAAGTTCTGCAATATACTGGCGGATGATCTCTGTCAGATGTGTCGCGATAATGGACGGCGGATCCACAACCGTGTATCCGAGGCTCTCCGCCCGTTCCCTCTGTCCCTCTGTGATCCAGATGGCCGGCAGATGGAAGGACGGCTCGAAGGTAGGAATACCAGTGATCTCTTCCTCCACATAACCGGGATTCATGGCCATATAGTGATCAAACAGGATCTCTCCCTCACTGACCTGTATCCCCTTTATTTTAATAATATATTGATTTGGATTCAACTGGATATTGTCCCGCAGACGTATGATAGGCACCACCGTACCGAGCTCCAACGCAATCTGTCGTCTGATCATAACCACACGGTCTAACAGGTCGCCACCCTGATTCACATCCGCTAACGGAATGATCCCGTAACCAAACTCCAGCTCGATGGGATCCACCTGCAGCAGACTGTTCACATTTTCCGGCTGCCTGATCTCCTCAGCCTCCGCCTCCTCGGTGTCCACTTCCTGCTCGATCTGTGCTGTCTCCAGATTGCCTGCGATCATCCTGCCTCCCACAACAAACAGCATTCCCATTCCCACGAACAAAATAGTATTCAACTCCGTGGCCACACCCAGGAAAGCCAATGTGCCGCCCACCAGATACATAACCTTGGGAATGCCGAAAAGCTGCTTGATGATCTCGCCGCCAAACTCCACTTCCTTCCCGCCCTTTGTCACCAGAATACCGGTGGACAAAGAGATCAAAAGGGAAGGGATCTGGCTCACCAGACCGTCACCGATGGTAAGAATACCGAAATTCTGAAGCGCCGTGCCGACATCCATGCCGTTCCGCAGCACACCCATGGCAATACCGCCGACAAAGTTCAACGCTGTCAGGATCAGGCCGGCCGTCGCATCTCCTTTTACATATTTCACCGCACCATCCATGGAACCGAAGAAGCTCGACTCCTCCTGGATCTTGTCACGGCGGCGCTTTGCCTCTTTGTCATCGATGGTACCGGTATTCAGATCGGCGTCGATAGCCATCTGTTTACCGGGCATAGCATCCAGCGTAAATCTTGCCGTTACCTCAGCCACACGCTCGGAACCCTTGTTGATGACCAGAAACTGTACCAGGATCATGATGATAAACACGATGGCACCGATGATGATATCACCGCCGCCGACGAAGGCTCCGAAGGTCTTCACGACATTTCCGGAATCTCCGGTGGCAAGGATCAGCCTCGTGGAAGAAACATTCAATCCCAGGCGGAAGATCGTCGTAAACAAAAGGATCGTGGGATAAAAAGAAATCTCCAGCACTTCCTTGACAAACATGCTCACAAAAAGGATGGTAAATCCCATGGCGATATTAAAGGCCATGAAAATATCCAGAACCCAGGAATCAAGAGGAACGATAAACATAATAAACGCAACCAGCATATAGATCGCAACCATCGCGTCTGTTCTCTGCAGTTTTGTGCTCATGCGCTGTTCCTCCTTCCTTTCCTTTTCGGCGCCGGACACCTTACTTCCGCGCGGCGCAAGGATTGCACTCTCTCTTGCCCGGTTGCGCCGGGCGCCTTACTTCCGCGCGGCGCAAGGATTGCACTCTCTCTTGTCCGGTTGCGCCAGACGCTCCGCTGAGCCCAGATCAGGCGTCCTTGTGACCATAGGCTCACAAGGACACCTTGGTCTCATCTACGCGGCGCATACGGACAATCACGAGGGCAATCCCTCTGCGCCGCTTTTTCTAAAGCAGTCTGTATCTGATGCAATCTGTGTCTGATACATATAGCTCTATTCCTTACCGCTGCGGATCGCACTGCCGAATGGTGCCTGCGGTATACTTCGCAAGCAAGGCAGTTGAAAAACGTCGGCACTTATGCAGCGTACTCTGCTGCATTAGTGTCCGCTACGTTTTTCATGTAGCGAAAGCGTGCCTTGCGGCGAAACATACCGCGGCACCATGCCCCTATCGCACCACGCCCCAGCGGCGCACCATGACTCCATGCACCATGACCCTATCGCACCATTCTATACTCTTCCCTGCAAATGATACACAAACGCCAGCACCTCAGCCACCGCCTGATACAACTCCGGCGGCACCGCCTCACCGACTTCCACATTAGCATACAGCATACGGGCGAGCGGCTTGTTCTCCACAATCTCCACCTTATTTTCCCGTGCGATCTCCTTGATCCGCTGCGCCAGATGATCCGCCCCCTTGGCCAACACCGTAGGTGCTTCCGCCACCTCCGGGTCATATCTGATCGCCACCGCATAATGCGTGGGGTTGGTGATAACTACATCCGCCTTTGGCAGATCCTGCATCATACGGCGCTGCGATGCTTCACGCATCTTCTGCCGGATGCGTCCCTTGATCTGGGGATCACCTTCGGACTGCTTATACTCATCCTTGATCTCCTGTTTGGTCATCCGCATATCCTTGGCAAATTTCCACTTCTGATAAGCAAAATCCGCAAATGCGATCACCATATATACCGCTGCGATCCGGATCCCCAGATCCGTAACCGTCCGAAGCAGCAGATTCAGCGCCTCAGGGAGAGTCATATCATACAGGACAAAAAGCAATCCCCATTTGTCCTTCAGATAATTATAACACATATATGCGATCAAGCCAATCTTTGCAATAGCCTTGACAAGTTCTACCAGCGAATTGACGGAAATGATCTTCTTTAACCCCGATAACGGATTAAACTTGCTGAGTTTCGGCTGCATCGGCTTCATTGTGGGCTTCCACCCCACCTGCGCCACATCACTCAAGAACGCGATAAGAAGACCAATCAACAAAATTGGTCCCATAATGATCACACTTTGCAACAACATTCGTCTGAAGATCAGCCTTGTATCATTTTGCGGCATATAGCCCTGCCAAAACACAACCTGCTCGGCTATCCGTCCGTAAAACACCTGAAATATACTCAGGAACTGTCTGCCCATGGTCGGCACCCAGAAACGCAGGATCAAAAACAGCGCCATGATCCCAAAACCGTTTGCGATCTCTCGGCTTTTGGCAACCTGTCCCTCTTTCCGGGCATCACTCAACTTTTTCTCGGTAGCAGGTTCTGTCTTTTCACCGCCCTGCCCCTCTGCAAAGAACTGCAGATCATATCTCAGCATATCCGCTCATCCCCCGGAGGTTTTTACCTGCAGATCAAATATAGATCCGTACCTGATCTGCTCCTGATCTGTATCAGATCCGGCAACACCTCTGCCATTCTATGGTCTGATGGCTTCCACAAAGGAAACCGTCACTGTCTTCATCTCTTCAAAAATAAATTCCGAGGCTCCCGGCATCATATAGGTTGTCAGGAACAATACTCCAAGCCCCACCAACACCTTAAGCTGCATGCCCACCGCAAACATATTCATCTGCGGGGAAACCTTCGCCATGATCCCCAGCACTGCATTCAAGAGCAGGATCACACAAAAGATCGGCAGCACGATCCTGAACCCCAGGACCACATAATCACTCAAAAAACTAACGATCGTAGCCAACATCGCTTCCGAGCGGAACACCGCACCGCCCACCGGGATCAGCACAAAAGAATCCGCTATTGCGCCCAGCAGATACCGGTACATCCCGGATGCGATCAACATCATGGTAAACGCATACTGGTACAAGACACCGGTAAAACTGGTCTGCTGTCTGGTATTCGGATCCATCAGTGTGACCATGGAAAGCCCCGTCTCCATATCCGCTATCGTTCCCGCAAAATTCAGGATCGCCATACAGATATTCGAGCCAAAACCGATCAGCAGCCCGGCGATCGCCTCTTTTATCACCAGCATCGCATATTCCAGCTCTGTATCAAAAAGCTCATACTCCACAGGTGTCAGCACCTGATATAACAGGATTGAAATGAAAATACTCAGCGCAACCCGAACTCTCGATGGCGTATTACTCATACTGAAAAAAGGTGCGATAAACACAAAACAGGATATCCGCACCAATATCAGGAGAAAATATTCCAGATCATATATGGAAAAAGACAGATCTATCATAGCTCTCCCTCGCTGCTCCTCTCCTTCACACCACACACTTGCCTTTTACCGATGAATATACAGAGAAAAATCCTGCCACAGATCCGTTGTAAACTCCACCATCTTCGTCATCATCCAACCGCCGATCAGAGCTATCGTCAGGAACACGCCTATGATCTTAGGCACAAACGTCAACGTTTGCTCCTGTATCGAAGTTGCCGTCTGAAAAATACTGACCAAAAGTCCGATCACCAGGGAAACCAGCAAAGGTACCAGCGACACCTGAATAATCAGAAACAAAGCCCCGTTCGTCATCTCTGTAACCGCATCTATTGTCATACTTCACTCTCCCGTCAGTAAAATGTGCTGACCAGCTGTCCGATGATCAGCGCCCATCCGTCTGCCATTACAAACAAAAGTATCTTAAAGGGCATGGAGATCGTCGTAGGCGGCAGCATCATCATACCCATACTCATCAAGGTTGACGCCACAACCATGTCGATCACAATAAAAGGAATATAGATCATAAACCCGATCCAGAATGCCGTGCGCAGCTCGCTGATCATAAAGCTTGGCACCAATACCGTATTGGGAATACTCTCTATTTCACCATCCCACTCCTGCCCCGCGATCTCCATAAACATTTCCACATCCTTAAGCTGCGTCTGCGGATACATAAACTCTCTGAGCGGCTGCATAGCAAGCTCAAACGCCTGATCCTGCTCAATCTCCCCATCATTGAACGGCTGGATCGCCTGTTCGTTGATCTGTGTAAAGGTGGGTTCCATGATGAAAAAGGTCAGGATCAGCGCCAGCCCGACCAAAATCTGGTTTGGCGGTGCTGTCTGTGTATTCAATGCCGCTCTGGTGAAATGCAGCACGATCAGGATCCTCGTGAAAGAGGTCATCATGATGATCAGGATCGGCGCCAAAGAGATCAGCGTCAACGTGATCAGTATCCTGAGCGCGCCGCTAAGCTGACCGTTATCCTCGTTCACCGTCACTGTGAACCCGCTCACGATATTCGGCTCCATCAACTCCTCCGTGGTCTCTGCTGTCCCCGGCGGATTGATAACGGTAGTCACAGCGGTGTCCCCTGTCAGGACACGCTCCTCCGCAGCATGTACCAGAAGCGTCGTCGAAAATATCTTATGAAAGCACAATATGCCCACCGTAACCAGCAGGCATACTATTATCAGCTTTCCAGCTTCTATAGACTTCTTCATTCGTCTCCGTCCTTTATTTCACTCCGGTCACTGGAATTATTCTTGGAATCTTTATTGGATCCTTTGTTGGAATTCTTTGTGGAGTCCCTTTTCAATGTCTTCTCAAGCAATTCCTTAAAATTTGTCCCGCCTCCCGCGCTGTCGGAAATGACCAGCTGATCAGCAGGGATCTCACCCAGCATTGTGATCGTGTCCTTGCAGACAGCGATCGCCATATAGGTCTCCCCCACCCGCACCAGCTGCAGATACTTGTTATTCGTGATCCTTACCGTCTCGATAACATGAATGTTACCATTCTCATTCTGCTGTCTCTGGTAATTTGCCATCCACCGGGTAGTCCACATAGTGATTCCCAGCACGGCTGCAAAAATAACGAGCAAGGTAAAAAATTGCGCAAAACTATTCGCAGAAAGGAGGATCCCCATTATCCTACGACCTTCTTTACCGCCTCAATAACCCTGTCTGCCTGAAAGGGCTTCACAATGAAATCCTTTGCACCGGCCTGAATGGATTCAATAACCATCGCCTGCTGCCCCATAGCGGAACACATGATCACACGTGCACCGGCATCCAGCTTCTTGATCTCCTTCAAAGCCTGAATACCATCCATCTCGGGCATGGTAATGTCCATGAGCACCAGATCGGGGCTTACCTCCTTGTACTTCTCCACAGCCTTCAAGCCGTTTTCAGCCTCGCCTGCAACGTTGTAGCCATTCTTGGTCAGGATGTCCTTGATCATCATTCTCATAAATGCTGCATCATCACAGATTAAAATATTCTTTGCCATGTTTTCTCCTCCATTACTATGACACTACTCTGAGTATACCATAAATCAAGTCCGTTTGTCACTATTATTTAATAATTTCTGTAACCCTGATGCCGAAACTTTCTTCGATCACAACCACTTCACCCTTCGCGACAAACTTACCGTTTACCAGTACGTCGATCGGTTCGCCCGCGATACGATCCAGCTCGATGATCGTTCCCGGTGAGAAGTCCAATATTTCGGAAATTGATTTCGTAGTACGACCAAGTTCCACCGTAACTTCCAACGGAACATCCTTGATCAGTCCGATATTCTCCTGTCCGGCAACACTGGATACATCGCCCGCGAAACTCTGGAACTGCGCCGGCTGTACGTTGACATTCTGCATGGGCATACCATTCATACCCATACCGGGCATGCCACCCATGCCCTGCATACCGTTCATACCCATACCGGGCATGCCACCCATGCCCTGCGTACCGTTCATACCCATACCGGGCATGCCACCCATGCCCTGCATGCCGTTCATACCCATACCAGGCATGCCACCCATGCCTTGCATACCACCCATGCCCTGCATGCCGTTCATATCCATACCGGGCATACTGCCCATGCCCTGCATACCGCCCATATCGTAAGGCGTTTCCGAAGGTCCGGGGGCTGCCGCAGGTGCGGGCGCCGGTTCCGGCTCAGGCGCCGAGCTCGCAGCTTCTGACCCGCCCATCTGCGTATCAATAAAGGTCTCAACCAGCTTCTTGGCAAAATCGATCGGATACAATTGCATGATCGTGGAATCCACCAAGGTATCGATCTGCATGCGGAATGAAATCTTTACAAAGGTTCCGCCCAAAAACGGTGCGATCTCCTCCGCGGCTTTTACCGTCGTCAGGTCTAACAACGACGAGATTGGCGGACTGATATCGATCACGGAATTCAGCATCGTCGAAAGAGATGTTGCTGCCGATCCCATCATCTGGTTCATTGCCTCTGAGATCGCGCTCAGATGCAGATCGGTGATCTCTCCGTCCGTGTTTGTACCGTCCCCTCCCATCATCAGATCCGTGATGATCTTGACATCACGCTCTTTCAGCACCATGATGTTGGAGCCGTCCAAACCTACCGTATACTTGATCTGTGTAAACACACAGGGCTTTTCATATTCGGATAACAGGCTGTCCCATGTAGCCAGTTCTACGACCGGTGTCGTGATATTTACCTTGCGGTTGACCAGCGAATACAGTGTTGTTGCGGAAGACCCCATGCTGATATTGGCAACCTCACCGATCGCATCACGCTCCACATCCGACAGCGTCTCGTTTCCGCTGGTGCTCGCTTCAGCCCCGGCAAAAAATCCCGTATTGGAAGGCATGGCGCCCTGAGAGGTATTTGTGGAAAGCAAGTCTTCCGGTATCTCCGGCGGCGTATCGCCGGACAGATCCATTCCGCTTAACAGGGCATTGATCTCGTCCTGTGAAAGCATTCCATCCATTTTCTAATCCTCCTCTCTGATTACCGATGTGATCTGCACAGCATAAGAATCATTGTTCGCGCCGGGCAAAGCGGTAAACTTTCTGATATTTCCAACATAGACATCCATATCGTTCTCCACCCGCGCATCCAGCCGGATGCAATCGCCGACCTGCAGATTCAGGAAGTCGCTCACGGAAATGTAACTCTTTCCAAGCACAGCCTTAATCGGCACATCCACCTTACGCACAAGTGTTTCGATATATTCTTCGTAATTCTCGTCGTGATTCTCCTGCATGGATGCGAACCAGTATTTGGTGTTCAGGCGATCCATGACCTCTTCCAGTGTAAAGAACGGCAGACAGAAGTTGATGAATCCCTCCACCTCACCGATCTTGATATTAAGCGTCACAATGGCGATCATATCATTGGGTGCGATCACCTGTGCAAACTGCGGATTCGTCTCCACCCTGCTCAGCAGCGGTGATATATCCACCACATTCTTCCATGGCTCCCGCAAAAGCTGCGTCAGCATGACCAGTATTTTCTGTATGATCGAAAGCTCAATCTCGGAAAACTCCCTCTTCTTCTCCAGTGGGATCCCCATCCCCCCAAGCATTCTGTCAAGCATCGCATACGCCAGATTCGTAGCCAGATCGATGATGATCGTGCCGTTGAGCGGAGCGAAATTGATGATCCCCAGTATACTGGGATTAGACAGTGCATTGGTAAACTCACTGAAGGTAACCGTCTCCGAACTGGCCACCGTCACCTGCACGTTTTTCCGCAGATACACCGGCAGGTTCGTCGACACCAGTCGACCGTAATGCTCATAAATGATCTCTAATGTTCTTAAATGCTCCTTTGAGAACTTGGTCGGGCGGCTGAAATCATAGTTCTTTACCTGTTTCTCGTCTCCGGTCTGTATATTGTCTACATCCAGTTCTCCGGTTGACAGTGCCGCAAGTAAGTTGTCTATTTCACTTTGCGAAAGAACCTCGCCCACAAGTCCTCACCTCCTTCATCCCGCCGTTTCCGGTGCCTGTCTGCACCGTATACCGGGTTTTGCCTCATCAGCCGTACTTCACATCGCTGATCGAAACTTTATAGATAAAATCGCTCTGATAAATATTCTGTACTGCCTGAAGGATTTCCGCTTTCAGCTTATCCAGACCGGGATCCGCCTGCAGCTCAGCCAGAGTATGCTTGCTCACCACCGAGCTCACCGCGTCCTTGATCAGCGCATCTCTTCCTGCAAGTGCCTCCGCCGAACCGTAGGTCTTGTAATCCTCGTGCTTCGTGTTGACAGAGAACGAAACATTGCAGATCAGATAGCTCTGCTTGGTCGTAGCCTTCCCGTTGGCATCCATCACCGTCTCCGGCGCAAGCGCCAATGTCATGGCACCGGCAATGGAATACACCTCCGTGTCCGCCAGGGAAACTTCCTGCACTTCTTCCCCCGCTCCGCCGGGCGGCGTAAGCTCCAGATTCATCACCGTCGCTATGTTGCCCACCAGATCAGCCACCTTTTTATTTGTGCTGGTAACGTTAAACATCATGATCGCCGTCAACGCAATGTTGACGATCAGCAATACCAAAATGATCAGAGAAAGTATGTTTTTCTTCATGTCAAAGCCTCTCTATCTTTTTTGCTCGGTTGATAGCCTGCACTCCCTCAGGACGGATTATACATCCTGATCTCCACGCGGCGGTTTTTGCTTCTGCCCTCGGCAGTGGAATTATCCGCAATGGGAATCCGCTCCCCCATTCCCGCATGCTTCAGATTCGTGATATCCAAATACGTATGCTCCGCCAGATAATAGAATACCGTGAGTGCTCTCGCGCTGGAAAGTTCCTCATTGCTGGCATATCTCGCGCTGTTCATCGGCACATTGTCCGTATGTCCCTCGATCTCGATCTCGCCTTTCGCATAGCGTTCCAGGATCACACCGACCTTGTCCAGAACCGTGTAGGATTCCTCTTTCAGTTCGGCGCTTCCGGAATCAAACAGGATCGCGCCTTTCATCGTGAGCTGTACATACTGGGCGGTAAATGTCACGTCAATCTGATCAGAGAGCTTTCCCTCGCTGATGGCTTCATCCACCAGCTCCGCCAGTTCTTCATTATTCTGCAGCTGTTGCTGTTCCAGCGCCTCCTGCAGCACATCGATATCGCCGCTCTTCTGATACTGCTCCAGCTTCATTTCCGACGAATCGGAATCCGCAAGCTTGCCCGTACTGTTCATATATTCATCCAGTTCATTCAGCTGACTCACACCGTTGCTGACCAGTATTCCGTCACCGATCGAAGTTGCGCCGCCGCTGAATACACTGACCGTATTATTGAAAGCCGCCACGAAAGCGATCCACTTTGCTTCCTCGAGAGAGGACATGGAAAACAGTAGCACGAAGAAACAAAGCAAAAGGTTCATCAGGTCACTGAATGTCGCCATCCATGCCGGTGACCCGGCTGGCGGATCTTCAGGTTTTCTCTTTGCCACTTACTCCTCACCTCCTGCTGCGTCATCCGAACTTGTCCTGTCCTTCGGCGCAAGGAACGATTTTAATTTTTCTTCAATGACGCGGGGATTCTCACCTGCCTGTATGGACAGGAGTCCCTCGATCATAACTTCCTTCTGTGTCATCTCTGTCGCATTGTCGGCCTTCAGCTTGTTGGCCACAGGACCGCAGATCCAGTTCGCCAGCAGGGAACCGTACAGGGTTGTGATCAGCGCTACAGCCATGGAAGGTCCGATGGTACTTGCATCCGACATGTTGTAAAGCATGTTTACCAAGCCCACCAGAGTACCAATCATACCCCACGCAGGCCCCATGGCGCCCAGTGTATCCCATAAGCCGATCAGGTTTTTATGACGTCCCTCGGCATTGACCAGCTCGGTCTCCAAAATCCCCCTGACCAGGTCAGGATCCGTACCGTCTACGATCAACAGAATGCCCTTTTTCAAAAAAGGCTCATCCAGGTCAGAAGCTGCTTCCTCCAAAGACAAAAGACCCTCTTTCCGGGCTACATTGGACAGATCTATGATTTTCTTGATCATTTCCGAAGTATCCAGTGCGGGCATCTTAAAGATCAAAGTAAACGTCTTCAACCCGGCCACAAAATCTGACATCGTAAAAGAACACAAAGTAGCCCCCAGCGCACCACCGAATGTGATGATGGCCGAAGGCAAGTCTACATAGTGTATGGCACCTGCCACTCCCGCACTACTCAAAATACCGAATATCAACATGGCAAAACAAAAAAGGAAACCTACCAGTGATGCAATATCCACCTAACTTCACCCAAACATTCTGCACAAATTTAATTCCATAGAACACCATTCTGCGGATCCTGAACGCCCCTATCGGAATCTAGTCTGCTAGAATATCCTTTCGATACAATTTTACTAAATTTTTTATCTCTTGTCTACTTTCTTTTACAATTATTTTTTTCCCTGTGGTCAAAGTAAGCACTGTATCCGGGGTTTCCTCGACAATTTCCAATAAATGGGGATTTACCAGGATTTTCGTGCCGTTCAGCTTGGTGACCTCGATCATATATACTCCTCCTTTCAGGGACCGCACGCCG
>CADBNO010000190.1 GCA_902796105.1 uncultured Lachnospiraceae bacterium
CTTATCATCTGTTCCGCCACTGCCGCTTCCCTCTTTCAACCCAAGTATGCAAGAATGCTCTGACGTGCCCTGTCGTTGCCGCTTCCCACTCATACTGTCAAAAGGCACTCAGAAATCCCTCCGTCGGATTAAATGTCAAATGTACCGTCGTCGGTAACACCGCAACGGACGGATGCTTTGCCACGATCACCTCCGCATCACCCCGGCTGTTACGCAATTCTGTGATGTATTCCATATACTTTGCGTGATCACCGTACCTGAGAGGATCGCCTCTGTAATAGGCTTCTCTGTATAATAAAAGGATCACATCGGAAATCTGCGGTATTTTTCTTTTCTCCACAGCCCATCAGCTGAAGATAATCTATCACCACAAGCCCGATAGTCATTTTCTCCCGCAAAGCAAGCAGTTTTTTCTTTATTTCTTCCGGCGTGGTTTCCGGTATCTGCTCAACAATATGCAGGCGTTCCCTCTGTCCTGTCCCTAAACCAAGTTCCATGCACCGCCGAATATACTGATCCTCCGCCATTTCTATGCTAAAACCACAACACTGTTTTTCCCCTGCCGCAGGACATGATCTGCAATATTCATGGCAAAAGTGCTCTTTCCCATAGCCGGTCTGCCACCGACCAGAATCAGTTGTCCCCCGGATAACCCTCCGATTAATTTATCGAGATCACTAAAGCCCGTCATAACCGCCTGACATTTATCCATCCCTCACTCCTCCTTACGAATATCCGGGAGCCAAAAAACCAATTTGTGACACCTTCCTTACATTCGCCCCGGGGACCTCTATATCACATGCTCTGATCGTGCTCATATCCTCCCTCGAAAGAGTAGCATATTCCGTTTCCAGAAGTCTTGTCAACTGCTTCATACGAGCCTTTTCCAGGATATTTCTGACATAGCGGCCGTTTCCGAAATTCTTTGATCTTAGAGCCAAACGGAAGATATCGTCCAGTTTCCCTCTGGCATCGCTGTTCAGTACAAGTCCCATTTTCTTTGCCGTATAGTCCGCAATTTCACATAGCTGTGTCACATCATAATCCGGAAATGGCACATAGAACGCGATCCTCGACCTAAGCCCCGGATTTCTGTCCAAAAATTCCTCCATCTGCTCCGGGTAACCGGCAAAAACAGTGATCACATCCTTTCTGTGATTCTCCATTTCCTGCACGATCGTATTGATGGCCTCATCACCGAAGGAACCGCTCCGTCCATCCAACAGAGCATACGCCTCGTCAATAAACAGAACGCCTCCCACAGCATCCTGAAATTTTTTCTGAATGATCTTTGCTGTCCACCCCACATATTTACCGACGAGATCTCCTCTTCCTGCCTCGATAAAAACGCCGGTGTCAACCAGACCGTTTTCCTTCAAAATTCTAGCCAGAAGTCTCGCCACAGTGGTTTTGGCTGTACCCGGATTCCCCGTAAATACCATATGCATCGAGAATCTTTCCTCATGGATGCCCTCCCCGGCCAAAAGCTTCTGCGCCTTGCGGTAAGCCACAGCCCTTTGGATCACCTTTTTAGCCTCATCGATACCCGCCATCTCCATAAGCTCTTCATAAGCAAGTCCTGTTGCTTTTCGACGGGCAGTGGCTTTTCTGTACACCTCGGCCTGTCCATACTGTGGATACAGATCCTTTTTGAGCTTTGCATCATGCCACTCATCAAATATCTGCTGCAGGTCACCTGCGTAATATCCGTCCTCCCGGTTCAGCATTGCCTTTAAGCGGTCATCTACTCTCACCCCGTATTCTCTCGCCATATCCTTGAGACAGCCGAGAGCCCGTTCTTTTGTCACGGAAGTTTCCTGCAGCGAAATAAACGTCATGCGGTCAAGATATTCCCTTAAATATTTGTTGATCCTATGATCCTGCGCCGGTATACAGAATATCGTCAACACCTTGTTTTTGTACCTCTTGATCACCTCACAGATCGCTTCCACATATTCCCTGTATGCGGATGCAAATCCATCCTCCTCTTCCTCACCTTCCGCAAGAAATAATACCTGTACCGCGCCGCCCACACAGCTCTGATACAGACAATCGTATGCTTTCTTTGGCGGTTCTCTCCTGCTGATCCCGATCTCCAGCTTACAGGTCCTTTTGTTTCTTAATCTGTCATTTGCATATAGCGCCTGCAGAAGGATCCGGTTCATCTCATCTAACGTGCTTGCGCTGTCCGACTGTAACAGATAGTGCACCGGATGTCCCAGAATTCGGCTTTTTCCCTTTTTCCCCTCATAGATCCGATCCAGCTCGCAGAGTATCCCTTCATTTGACAAAAGTTTTTTGGCGGAAGCATAGATATTTCTTTTGGTTTTGATGTCTATGATATCCTCCTCATAATCCAGACTGTTGCCAAAACGGTTGTTCAGGTACGTCAGACCGAATTTCCGCACGATCTCCTCTGCATCACTGATAAAATCTCTTCGATCTGCGGAGACGAGCATGTTTTTGAGATTTCCATAGGTCGTTTCTTCCAGCCTGACTTCACTCAGCCGGATGCCAACATGATCCATAAACTGATCAGTCAGAGCAGATACATTCTGCTCATCCTTAAGGATCATCCCCACCGTAACGATCGAATCCGTGATCTCGGAGATAAAAACACATGCCGATCCCTTCAGCGTCAGGTTAAAGGCTTCGCACTTATGCCCCAGATGTCTGGATGCCTCTCTGACCCTGATCCGGCCGGATTCCTCCGAAAGCCCCTCAATTCCCATCACACTCTCGGCTACGCCTTCAAGTCTGTAAAATACCATGCGGTTTCCCCCCCGTTTATATAAGACTGTTCACCGGCCTTGAACTGCCTTTCACCCTTCTGTCATGATGTATAACAGGCAGCTACATTCTTTTGATCAGAGTGCAACTGCCCGTTTCTACTCAAATCTGTCCTGATCATGCTCTGATCTTTATGGCTACTTTCTTTTTGCATTTAGGGCACTGAAAACCAGAGTTCCATATACCGCTTCCGAGACCAAGACTTGAGCTTCCCGGCACAACATAACCGCAATAGTCACACTTTTTCACATATATGATTTGCACTCCATGTTGTTCCGTAATAACACATCCCGATAATGCTACTGCCATAAAATCACCTCCTTTCTGCTATCTCCTTGCCGCTTTGCGACAATTCTTCAAATTCATAATCCAGTTTCGCATGCCCCCATTGCCGCAATACCGGCATAACCGCCTCAAACTCCCTTTTATAATAGAGCCAGCGGTACTCCTTATGCGGCCATAACGATAACTCCGGCAGTCCCTTCTTGCGATACCGGCTCATGATCCGGTAAAGATTATGATCAAACAGATCCGTTATGCTGATTTCCTCTGATGAAAGCACAAAATCATACTCCCGCATCAATTTTTCGTCTGTCCCGGTATTCACGATCCACAATTCACATACAAGAGAATCCGGATCTTCGGCATTTACCTTGTCTGCATTGATCCGCAATTCTAAGAAAACCTCCTGATCCAGATCAATATGGTAGTTTGCATGCATCTTTTTTTGTTTCATCATAATTGTTCCCTTTCTCATGAACCTGATATTTCCACTTTATTTGTCTCTTAGCTTAAAGCACCTGATCACGATCAGAAGGTAGCCTTTTTCCGGGTGGATCCTGCCGGCATCATAGTTAAGCTTCGGGAAATCCTTCTTGTAATGATAGATGATCGCCCGATAAACCACGATCAATTCCGCAGCGCTTTTACCTTCATACCTGAGGCATGTCAGATAAATGTTGCCGGATTGGTAGAATTCGAGTGTGACATCGGGATACGGGTGTTCCTTCAAATATTGCTGTGACTCCAGCACAGCCTTCGCAATCCGCTGTTTATCTGCACCGACACAGATCGTATTCAAATAAGCATAAAAAATATCGTTATCATACTGATTATAATCATTGCGCTCATACGGATTAAACGGAACCGCGTTTTTATCCAACTGCGCGATCTGCCTTCGCAATCTTTCATGGGCTGAGCGAACCTTACTCAGCTCTTCATTCCGCCTGATGGTCTCCCACTTTCGTTTCTGAGCACTCAGCATTTTAGAATATGTTTGATACTCATTCTGTTCTACCTGCCGCTCAGACTGCACTGTGTACCCGGTCGTCGCATCATCTTCCTCATCCGGATCTTCTCTGTTCAAAAACATCTCATATATCATCGCGCCCTGTATGGATTGATTTACGAATTCAAGCCGTCTGGCACACGCTATGATCTTGCGCGTTGTCTTCACGCTGACTTCCTCATCCTCCCACATGCTTTTGATGCGATAGGGATCCTGCACATACCTGCTATATAGATATACCATCCGGTAACAATTCTCACATAAAAACGGAAAACCTGCTACACTTGCTGTTTTCTGCCCCATCCTTCGCTTATCACAACCGGCACAATAACCACAATCATGAAATTTTCTTTCAATCCTACTGGTTTTCGGTGCGTCTTCTATAGGGATTTTGCAATAGGTAAACTTTACCGCAAACGGGTTCGGTAAGGGAAAACGTTTTTTCAAGCTCATTTGGGCTCCTCTTCATTTATAGAACATTTCCTGTATTCAACTTCGCTCACAGATATCACTCATAGCGAAAATCTTCCACGGACTGTTGTCAACACACTCAGTCCCGGTACAGCCCTTCTCTGATATCAAGGATCTCATCCATATGCGTAGGTTGGATCTCACAGTCTGTTCTATCAGACACCAAACGCTTTAACTTCTTTTCTACAGGATCGTAGCTTACACCATCCACCCACGGATAGTCCTCATCGACCACTTCAAAAAACTCATAATACTGCAGTGTCCTGTTATATCTGATCGGAAATCCGACCCTTGTGAGCGTCTGAAAATCTCTCTGCATCGTGCGCTCCGAGATTCCGGGAAACAGCTCCTTATAGTATTGCTTACAGTTCTTCCCCTTTAATAGTTTTCCGGCTGTGTAATCCACCTGAAGCTCGTCATTACGAAGCTTTGTAAGTGCCTGACAGATTCTTTTTAACCGATGAAGATGCCTGACTCTGGCCGGACTGTCCTTCGCCTCATCGTACGGCTTTATCTTTGTATTGTCTTCATCCTCCTGATAAACCGTAACGTACTGCCCCTCTTCACCGTTTAGTCCGCTCTTCCACTTGATATGGATCAGCCCTGCGTCACGCAAGTCTCTCATGTCCTTGTATATGGTACTGACCGGTATCCCATACAATTCTTCCTGATCCAGTTTTCCTTTGATCACCGGGCTGTTTAAGTATTGATAAAGTATGATCTGCCGCTCCAGCTTATTCAGTTCGATCACCACTCCGTCCATTCCAGTACCCCTTTACTTTTACCTTGATTTTACTTTGATTTTATTTTGATCTTGTCTTCAAGTCACCGCGCTTTACCATCCCTATGGTCAGAGAATAACACATCCTAAAGCCAGGTTTGCCAACAGTGTGACGTGTCGATCCGAAACTTTTTCTAAAACTTTTTTCCGTTCCCTTTTCAGTTCTTTATCCGGTTCTTTATCCGGTTCCTTATCCGGTTCCTTATCCGGTTCCTTATTCTTCCAGGATGATCCTGCGAAGATCGGACTCGGAATCAGGCCCTCCATCCTCTTCCCATGTAAAACGGTCCAATGGGCAGTCACCCCTTAAATCTTCGATTTCCCCAAATGCTATATAATCTTTTCCCTCTGCTGAATAGATATCCGGATAAAAGAGCTGCGGCGCATAACCGTCTAACGTAGTAACTTCCTTGTCATAATTCCAATAGAAAAGCCCGATCCTTCTGCCGCATATCTGTGGCTGTCCGATCTGTTTCGCTGCCTTTGCATTCAATTCTTCCACTACCAAAGGAGAATCCTTCACATAAATATTGCTATTCTCTATTCGCGTAACCTCATACACTTTTCCCATCGTATCTGACATACTCTGTCTCCCTTCTCCGGGATAGATCCCGACTCTTTTCAGCCATGGCCTTATATACTAAAAATTATAGAACATATTCAGGCAAAAATCTACAGGATACGCTAGCATCTTCTTAGTTCTGATCTTCTATTGTAAAACTAACCTTCCAATCTCCCTCCACAAGATTTCGACAAGTAAAGAAATGCCCATAAATCGCATATTCGTTTATTTTATCAGCACTGATATCAAATATATACTCCTCATAGCTTCCCTTTCCTTCCTCATCCCAAAATGCAGTACTACTTTCCGGCAGAACCTCTTTTCCGTTTCCACCAACTAAATATATATACCCATGATTGTCAAATCGTCCAATATCTTCATAATATACCTGCACATGCAACTTATTGTTAATAAAACCATAATTCGTAACTGTCACTCCCGGCGTAGGAACAAACAGCTTACTCTCATCCACGCAAAGATACTCCTGCTTCATTCCTTCTACTGCATATCCATCTGTATAAGAGCCACCTCTGATATCTAAGCCTTCTTCCCTTTGTGTTTCTGTGACCTCAACGATTGCATCCGGGCTAATTTGTGTTAATTCCTCTTGTGTTTCATTTTTTCCGGTCAAAAACCGTGAAACACTAAATGTCATCGCACTCCCCTCAATAGGTGTACCATCCATATTCTGGACAGTGATCAAAAATGTTGCTTTCCGGTTTACCTCATCAAAATCAACCAATGTGCATCCACCAATTTGATCTGCATTTGTATGGATGCTATAACTATCAAACAGATCAATACTTTTGTCTATATATTTTCCTTCCGGATCGTGCATAGATATATAGACATATGCACAACTATCCTGAATAGACATACCTTCCACCCCCATACGTATACCGCCATCCTCACAGCTTGCACTTATGGGCATTAATTTTACGGCTATATCAGGATATATTGCATATAAAACATCGTACGCCGCCATATTTCCTGCTGCAACCGCAATAGATAATGAAGAAATTGATAGTCCTAGGATAATTGCAAAACATGCCGCCATTCTCCCTAACGCAGAAATCAATCTTTGTTTCTTCACTTTATGGATTTTTATATAATCCGCCGCTTCGCTCAAATATCTATCCTCTATACCATCCAGTATCTTTTCTTTTATCAATTCAGTCATAAAATCCCTCCGATCTCAAATAGTCTCTTAATTTCTTTCTTGTTCTATGCAAATGTACCGTTACATAATTTTTACTCACTCCCACCATCTTGGCTATCTCCTCTACGGAATAGCAAAACCAATACCGCTGTACAAACATTATCCGGTCCTTGTCCTTTATCTGTCCCAAAAAAGCATTTATCTGCCTGCTGATCTCCTTTGCAAGAATTTCACTTTCTACTGTTTCCTTTACAGCAAGGAACTCATCCACTTCTTCTAA
>CADBNO010000191.1 GCA_902796105.1 uncultured Lachnospiraceae bacterium
ATTACTGCCCAGATGCAGGAAATTTCTTGACAAATGCAAGAGATTGCACTACACTTATGCGGAGAAAGCGTTGGTTCTGGCAATGCTTAAGTGATCGACTTTGATGGGGAATAGTACAGTTCGGGAACGTTGCAGAGAGAGGACGGTCGGTGCGAGTCCTTACGTGAATGGATCGGAACCTGCCCCGGAGTCCTGTGCGAGACCGGATGCATGTTTAGGCAAGAGGTGAAAGTACAGCGCAGCCTGCGTTACGGGCATAAAAGCTGGGTGCAGATGCGGAAGCATGGACGTGACTGGACATGTCGTGCAATGTCCGTATGCGCCAATCAGGGTGGTACCGCCGAGTCTTCGGTCCCTAGTCGGGAGCGGAGTCCCGGCGCTTTTTGTTATACAGAAGATCGTATTGTATTTTATGGAAAAGGAGAATCAAAATGGCAGAAAAAGAAGCGAAGAAAATGGTGGAAGCGATCACGTCCATGGAGGAGGATTTCGCGCAGTGGTATACGGATGTGGTGAAGAAGGCGGAGCTGATCGACTATACATCTGTCAAGGGCTGTATGGTGATCAAGCCTGCAGGCTATGCGATCTGGGAGCTGATCCAGAGGCAGCTGGACGACAGGTTCAAGGCGACGGGGGTGGAGAATGTGTATCTGCCGATGTTTATTCCGGAGTCGTTGTTGGAGAAGGAGAAGGATCATGTGGAAGGCTTTGCGCCGGAGGTGGCATGGGTGACCCATGGCGGTCTGCAGCCCTTGCAGGAGAGGCTGTGCGTGCGTCCTACTTCCGAGACGCTGTTCTGTGATTTTTATAAAAATGATATTCATTCCTACAGAGATCTGCCCAAGGTATACAATCAGTGGTGTTCGGTAGTGCGCTGGGAGAAGGAGACCAGACCTTTCCTTCGTTCCAGAGAATTCCTCTGGCAGGAGGGTCATACCGCCCATGCGACGGCCGGCGAGGCTTCGGCGAGAACCATCCAGATGCTGAATTTGTATGCGAATTTCTGTGAGGAAGTACTGGCGATCCCTGTGATCAAGGGACAGAAGACGGAGAAGGAGAAGTTTGCCGGTGCGGTGGCAACCTATACCATTGAAGCACTGATGCATGACGGTAAGGCGCTGCAGTCCGGAACCAGTCACAACTTCGGCGACGGTTTTGCCAAGGCGTTCGGTATTCAGTTTGCGGATAAAGACAACACATTGAAGTATGTACACCAGACCTCCTGGGGTATGACCACCCGTCTGATCGGTGCCATCATCATGGTACACGGCGACAATGAGGGACTGGTGCTGCCGCCCAGGGTGGCTCCCGTGCAGGTCTGCATCATCCCCATTCAGCAGAAGAAGGAGGGTGTGCTGGACAAGGCCTACGAGCTGCGTGACCGTCTGAAGGGTGCTTTCCGCGTAAAGGTGGATGACTCGGATAAGACGCCCGGGTATAAATTCGCGGAGGCGGAGATGCGCGGCTACCCGATCCGTGTGGAGATCGGACCCAAGGATATCGAGGCGGGCAAGTGCGTGATCTGCCGCAGAGATACCAGAGAGAAGATCGATGTGACGCTGGACGAGCTGGAGACAAAGATTGCTGAGCTTTTGGAGACCATCCAGAAAGAGATGCTGGAGAGGGCTAGAGCGCACAGAGATGCACACACCTATGTGGCGCATAATATGACGGAATTCCGGAAGCTGTTTAAGGAGCAATCCGGTTTTGTGAAAGCGATGTGGTGCGGCGAGCAGGAGTGTGAGGACAAGATCAAGGAAGAATTGTCCGTGACCAGCCGGTGTATGCCTTTTGAACAGGAAGAAATCGAAAAAGAGTGTGTTTGTTGTGGAAAACCTGCGAAAAAGATGGTATACTGGGGAAGAGCTTATTAAGGCATCGAAGGAGGTTCACAGGACATGAGAGTTGAAGAATATCCCATTATGGTACAGGGATCCCGCATGGATACAAAGCTGACGGTGTATATACAGGATGTTTCGGAAAAGATGGCGATCCAGACCAGACCGTTGATCCTGATCTGTCCCGGTGGCGGATACGGTTACACTTCGGACAGGGAGGCAGAGCCGGTTGCATTGAAATTTCTGGCAATGGGATATCACGCGGCAGTTCTCAGATACTCCTGTGCACCGGCCCGTTATCCCACCGCATTGATGGAGCTGGCGGAGAGTATGCTCCTGATCCGGAAGTTTGCGGGAGAGTGGCATGTGGATCCGGACAAGATCGTGCTGGAAGGGGCTTCCGCAGGAGGTCATCTGGCAGCGTGTCTGGGCGTATATTGGGATGAGGATTTTTTGTGCCAGAAAATGGGACTGTCTCCGGCAGAGCATGAGTTGCTTAAACCCAATGGTATGATCCTGTGTTACCCGGTGATCACGGCAGGAAAATTCGCCCACAGAGGTTCCTTTGAAAATCTGCTGGGTGAGCAGGAGCAGGAGCTTGCCATGCATGTATCTCTGGAGATGCATGTGACATCGAAGACGCCGAAGGCATTTATCTGGGGTACTTTTGAGGACGGATCCGTACCGTTGGAGAATTCTATTCTGATGGTTACGGCAATGCGCAGAGCTGCCGTTCCTGTGGAGTATCATCTGTTTCCGAGAGGCGGTCACGGATTGGCGTTGGCAGATAAGCTGACGGAAACATCAGACGGCAGATGTGTGCAGGAGGATTGCGCAGTCTGGGTGGAGCTGGCACATACCTGGCTAAAGCGACTGTTTGAGGAAAAGTAGGCTGACAGCGTAGTAATGGCGGCATGGAAGAAGGATGTTCCGCCGGGAAACAGCAGCACGGACACTTGCAGGGGAGTATCGGGATGGAGTATATCGTGTTGGATCTGGAGTGGAATCAGAGCAATACCGGCGCAGAGCCGGAGGTGAGCAGACTCCCGTTTGAAATTATTGAGATCGGAGCGATCAAACTAAATGACAGAGGTGTTATGCTTGGGGAGTTCAGCGAGTTGATCCGTCCGACGGTATATCGTCAGATGCATCATATCACCAGCAAGCTGATCCATATGCAGATGCAGGAGCTGGAGAGAGGGAAGCCGTTTCAGCGGGTCGCGGAACAGTTTCTGACCTGGTGCGGGGAGGACTGTACCTTTTGCACCTGGGGCAATTCCGATCTGACAGAGCTTCAGCGGAATCTGAACTTTTATGAAATGGAGCCTATGGCAGACGGACCGATCCCCTATCTGGATGTGCAGAAGCTTTTCAGTCTGGCATACGAGGATGGGAAATCCCGCAGGTCTTTGGAATACGCCGTGGATTTTCTGCGGCTGGAGAAGGACATTCCTTTCCACAGGGCGTTCAGTGATGCTTATTATACAGCCCGGGTGTTTGAAAATATCCTGGAGGATGCGCCGCAGGTGTTGAGGATGGTTTCCTATGATGTCTATCGTATCCCGAAGAGCAGGGATGGGGAGATCAAGGTGCAGTTTGACACCTATGCAAAGTATATCTCCAGAGGGTTTGAGGATAAGAATGCAGCAATGCGGGACAGGGAGGTCAGCTCCAGCAAGTGTTATCTCTGCCACCGTAATCTGCGCAAGAAGATACGATGGTTTACACCGAACGGCAAGAATTATTACTGTCTGGCCTATTGTGACAAGCATGGATTTCTGAAGGGGAAGATCCGGATGCGTAAGACGGATGAGGGAAAGGTATTTGTGGTGAAGACCACAAAGCTCATCTCCGAGGAGGCTGCGGATGAATTGGCGGAGCGCAAGAAGCGTGCGGCGGAGCAGCATAAAAAGCACAGGGAAAACGAAATAAAGAATCGAAAAAACAGAAAAAGGAATCCGGATCAATAGTCCGAATTCCTTTTTTTGATTCCGAAGCGTCCCCGGCGTCTGCGTTTGGCCCGTCTCATCGCCTGATCACGCCTGGTCAGCTGTGCACTGCGCGTGCTTTGCGCGTATCGGTGACGCCTGCGGCGCTCTCTCTTCCAGTTGCGGCGGTTGTTCGGGTGCCGTTTTTCGTACCGCCTGTATGCGCGGTAAAGGAGTGCGAGCAGGAACAGGGCGATGATGATGCCTACGATCCATAGGATAACCTTCAGCACACTGACAAAGATGATGACCGGTCGTTTGCGCTTTTGAGCTTCTTCTTCCTCGTTGATAGAGGTGAAGCTGTAGCCTTTTTTGGCTGTTGATGTCAGATCAACGGAGGCGGTTCCCAGAGGAACTCCGTGGTAGCTGTAATGAATGACGGCAATCTGACCGGGAATATCGGATTCATAGCTGAGGCTTGAGTCGAGTTCATCGAACCGGACTGATGCGGGCAGTACAATGCTTGCATTTTTGTTGAGTGCAAGGATCGGTTTGGAGCTGCCGAAAATATCATTATCGCTGTAGAAACCGGTGGTTTCTATGTTGTATTTGGTTTCCGACTGATAGACGTTTGCTTTTGTAAAATTGCTGAACCCGTAGTTGTACAGTGTGATCGTATCTTCGTATTGGTACGGGTCCTCATCCTTCAATACGACACAGATGAGTTTCATGCCGTCTTTTTCGGCACAGGAAACCAGACAGCTTCTGGCTGCGTCGGTGTAGCCTGTTTTGCAGCCGATGATGTATTCATAGGCGTATTTTTTGCCGGGAAGCAGTTTCATCTGATTGGCGTCCACCAGTTCTCCGTTGGAATTGGTGAGGTGCAACGATGGCATCTGCGTGATCTGACACAGCAGTTCGTTGGAGAAGAAGGCACGCCCGATCCTTGCGAGGTCATAAGCGCTGGTATAGTGATCTTCATCCGGAAGACCGTTGGGGTTGGCAAAATGGGAATCGACACAGCCGAGTTCCCTGGCGCGTTCGTTCATCATATCTGTGAAGGCTTCCCTGGTACCGCCGATGTGTTCGGCAACAGCGTAGGACACCTCATTGGCAGAGCGGATCAGGATAGCCTGAAGACATTTTTCGATGGTCAGGGTATCCCCTACGTTCATGGAGACATGGTTGCTGTTTCTGGGGGTGTCGAACACGGCGTCGTGGGAAAAGGTCACAATTTCGTCCAGACTGCACTGCTCTGATGTGATCAGCGTCGTCAGGATCTTGGTGGTACTGGCGGGAAACTCGTGAGCATGGATATTTTTCTCGTAGAGGATCGTTCCGGTCTCCAGTTCCATCAGGATAGCGGATTCTGCGCTGACGATGGGGCCTTCCGGCCAATCCTGTATGGTATTGGATTCTACAGCGATCGCCTTGTTATTGGCTATATTCTGTTCTTTTATACTCGGGGCGGCAGCGGTGCGCAGAGGTAAGGCTTCGAAGCATACACAGAGACACACAAGTGCTGCAAACACCCGGAAAAGGGATTTTTTGCCCATAAAACCATCCTTATAGTAGTGAAATTGAAAAATTTTTATTATTTTTATCATACAACATAAGTTGTTGATTGACAAGTTTCCTCAGACAAAGTAAGATTATCTTAGGATTTGTGTAGATGAGGAAATTGTAAATGAGGCTGCGTAATATTACCGGCTCTAGGGAAGTGATTGCCCAGAGCCCATTTGTAGTGGGAGAGGACATTCTCTTTCAATGCCCGGGGACCTGGAAGGAGATCTTCGGCAATGACCGGCCGGTCCGGATTGAGATCGGTATGGGAAAAGGACGTTTTATCCATACATTGGCGAAAGAGCATCCTGAATATAATTATATTGGAATCGAGAAGTATTCCAGTGTGCTGCTCCGTGCGATCCAGAAAATGGAGGCGGAGGAACTTCCGAATCTGAAGTTTATCCGTATGGATGCGGAGGATATTGTGAAGGTGTTTGCGCCGGGAGAAGTCGACCGGATCTATCTGAATTTCTCCGATCCGTGGCCCAAGGACCGGCATGCAAAGCGCAGATTGCCGTCAAGGGAATTCCTGGCGCGGTATGATGTGATCCTGAAAAAGGACGGGATACTGGAGTTTAAGACGGACAACAGGGCGCTTTTTGATTTTGCGGTGGAGGAGCTGGAACCGGCAGGCTGGCGGGCACAGGTGATCACCTATGATCTGCATGGGGATGAGAAGCTGATGGCTGACAATGTGATGACGGAATATGAGGAAAAATTTTCCTCTTTGGGAAATCCGATTTATAAATATGTCATCTGCAGATAATAGAAAAGATAAACAGTAAGGCTGCAAAGGTAAGGCTATAAATTAAGAAAAGGGAGGAAGCAGTTATGGAGTACAAATTTACGACAGACAATTTTGAGGATGAGGTTCTGAAATCGGAGCTTCCTGTGTTGGTTGATTTTTATGCGGACTGGTGTGGTCCCTGTAAGATGATGGCGCCTATTGTAGAAGAAGTGGCGACGGAATATGACGGCAAGCTGAAGGTCGGAAAGTGCAATATTGACGACAATATGCCTTTGGCGCAGAAGTACAGAGTGGCGAGTATTCCCACTTTTATGATATTCAAGGGCGGCGAAGCTGTGGAGACCATGATCGGCGGTATGCCGGCGGATACGTTGTGCGATAAGATTGATGAAGTGATCGGTTAGGCTCATAGATTTATCAGGAATAGATATTAAAATACAGGATAGGGCAACAAGATGGATGAAATGATGGAAAAGATGGATCTTAATACGGCGGAAGAAACAGGGGCAAATGCACAACCGGAGGAAGCAGATGTGGAGATCGCTGCTGAAATTTCGGCAGAGCAGAAGACAGAGGCCGCGCTGAATCTGAAGGATGAAAAAGCCGTCCGTCAGGCACTTGAACAGGCGCGGGCTGCGGAGACCCGGGCGTATGCCGGCATGACAAGCGCAGCAGCTCTTACACAAAGGCAGAAGGGTGTGTTGGAGCTTGCGAAACTGGAGGAGCTGGATCATCCGACAACAGAACAGCAGGACAAAAAGTGCCGGTTGATCCTGGAGAGCTATTATCTTCCGCATATTGCGAAGGACGGGTTCACGGTGAAGCTGGATCCGAAGTTCACAAGAACGGATGAGCCGGATAGGGATTATATCGAGGCGACGTTCACCAATCCTACAGGTAAGTCTCTCACTGTGGGCTATAATTATAAAACGGCGGAAGACGGCAAAAACATCCTGGTATTTGAGAAATCTTTCCAAAACATTGTATTGAAACCCGGTGAACCGGAAAAGTATGTACTCTATGCACCGAATGGCAAAGAGATCGAGTCGCTTACCATGGAGGAGCTTGAGGAGAAGATCGAAACCGGCGAGGTGGTCAAACTCGAGCAGGGTTATTTCCAGAAGGCAAAGGACGAGGAAGGGATTGTACGCAAAGGGGTAACGACTCCTATTGTGGAGATTGAGACCGGTAACGGCAAGAAGATGTCATTTGGCAACAATGAACGTCATAAGTTCACGTTGGGCAAGAATGGGCAGTTGACATGTGCGACCACGAACGATGTGATCACAACGGATATTGAGACCAGAAGTTTTTCCAGCGGACCGGTTTATGACAGTGCGGAGGCTGCGAAGGTAGCAGCGCAGGGAGTGATACAGGCCGGGGAGGCAAATCCCAGGATCGAGATCAGCATGGAAGGCACCACGGTGGCGGATTTCACGTATCTGCCCACACTGAAGACCAGCGTGGAATTGGCCGGATTATCCAGAAAGCTTGGAAAAGGCATGGAGGGGTATGACCCGAATGACAGTGAGGGCGAGAATCTGCGCAGGCAGTTTGACAAACCGATCAGAGATTACCTGAGCGAGAAGGGCTATTATGTTCTGGACATCGTGTGCGAGAATCTGATGGCAGATGTAACGGAAAATGTGGGCTTTATGAATACCATGAAGACTTATCAGATGACCGGAGGAGTTGTTTCTGTCACTTATATCAAGAAACATACACAGTTTGTTTCCATTAAACAGGGTGTGTTAGGCAGAAAGCAGGGGAATAATATTGATGCGATCCTTGCGCAGCTGCCGGCCGGAAGCGAGATTTTGAATCCGGAAGATATCAATTGGAAGAATTCCAAGGAAGAAGTGGCTTATGTAACGCATGGAAAGGCTACGGGTATAGGGTCGGCCAAAAATACGTCGGATGCGGATGATAAGGCGGCGGAGAATGCGATCATTGAGGCACAGAAGATCGTTGCCAGAAGTATAAACGGAAGTATTGCTTCCGGTATCAAAGAGGCGATTGACGGTCGCGGTGCAAGCTCCACGGTTGCGAGTGTCCGTGCAAGACTGACTACGGCAGTTGTCTCTAAAAATGATATGGAGCTGACTCATAAAGAGGCAAAATATGCTTATTCCGGAACGTGCGACAAGATGGTATCCACTTCCGAAAATAAGCTGGTATCCGTAACTTCCTGGAGCGGTAATATGCTCACTTATGTGGAAGCGAAGGAGCCGGTGATCGATAAGGGGATCCCGACAGACGGAAATTACGAGAAGTTCATCAATGAAGGTGATGATTCCGGTATACTTTTGTTTGAAAAGACAGATGTGGGATTGCGCAGATATATGAAAGATGTCATGGATGCCCAGTCCAAGACCAAAATATACCGTGAGATGTATATCAAAGCGCGCGCTAATATGAAGGAAATGCAAAGTGCTTTTGATGTGCTGGTCGATGAAAGACTGGGATTGACTGTGGCAGAGGATGCGGAAGAGCCGCAAACAGAGTCCGTTGAGAAGATTGCGGATGTTACGGCAGAGAAGGCGACGGATGATAGGGGGATGGATCCCGGAACGGCCGGCGCAGTTGAGGCGGCAGCAGATGAAGCCTTGGAAGTGCACGCGAATGAGGCTGCAGATGAGTTTGAGGAAATGTTGGCGGATGAGTCTGCTGAAGAGGCGGCAGTGGAGCCTGATGTAGAGGCTGAGGTAGCAATGTCTGTAGAAGAGCCTGCAGAAGGGTCTGCAGAAGACGCAGAATCTGTAGCAGAAGCAGTGCCCGCGGTGGAGCCTGTAGCACCTGCAGTGGATCATGCGGCAGCGCAGGAAGCATTGTTATCCATATTTGGAGATATGCCTGTCGAGAGCGCACCGGAAGCTGATTCAGCAGTTCCGGAAGTGGAGGCAGCTGAACCGGCCGTAATGGAAGCGGTAGCAGTTGAGCCGATAGCGGCAGGATCTGCGGAAGCGACAGCGCCTGCGGTGGAGCCTGCGGCGCCTGCAGTGGATCATGCGGCAGCGCAGGAAGCATTGTTATCCATATTTGGAGATATGCCTGTCGAGAGCACACCGGAAGCAGTTCCGGAAGCGGAGGCAGTTGAACCGGCCGTAACGGAAGCGGTAGCAGTTGAGCCGATAGCGGCAGAACCTGCGGAAGCGACAGCGCCTGTGATGGAGCCTGTAGCACCTGCAGTGGATCATGCGGCAGCGCAGGAAGCATTGTTATCCATATTTGGAGATATGCCTGTTGAGAGCGCACCGGAAGCTGATTCAGCAGTTCCGGAAGCGGAGGCAGCTGAACCGGCCGTAACGGAAGCGGTAGCAGTTGAGCCGATAGCGGCAGGATCTGCGGAAGCGGTGGTGAAGGCAGTGGAGCCGGAGGAAGAAGCCGGACCGGTATTTGACCTGTTTGCAAAGCCTGCGGCACCGGCAGTGGATTTCACAGCACCTGCGGCGCCTGCAGTGGATCATGCGGCAGCACAGGAGGCATTGTTATCCATATTTGGAGATATGCCTGAATCGGCACCTGCAACAGCGCCGGTCGAGGAGGAAATAATGCATCGGCAATTAGAAGAGTTGGTGTTTGAAGGCGAATCCGATATGCCTGTGGCACGCAGACCTGTGACGGAGAACCGTTATGAGAGGCCGGAAGCGCCCAGAACAGAGGGGGCAGATCTTTATGTGCGGCCGATGCCTGTGATTGCAGAAGGGGAAACGATAGCCAGAGCAGACCGTTCTGAAGTAAACCGTCCAAGCATTTCTCTCGATGGGACATATGTGGTACCGTTGCCGGATATGCCGGACATTCAGATTCAAAGAACAGAAGGAGCGCCGGTTGGCTCAGTCGCAGATACCAGTGCGGTGGATGCGGCATGGGAGAGATTGATGAACGGCGTGACGGATAATCCGTAAAAGAGGAAAGATTAATAAAAACAAAGGGCTGTTGCTCCGGATCATGATATGAATCCTGTGCGACAGCCCATATTTTTATCTGTGGTAGAGTTTCTGAGTCTGATATTCCGGTTCGCAGGTCAGGTTGACACCCAATTTGCGGAAAACGTTCATATCCACATGGGACAGGATCACACTGGAATGAACCTCGGAGTTTTTCAGGTTTTTCAATTGCTCCATGGCGCGTTTAGCCCTGTCATCGGTTGCAGCACAGATGGAAAGTGCAATCAGTACTTCATCCGTGTGCAGACGTGGATTTTTGTTGTGCAGATGCTCCACCTTCAGCTCCTGGATCGGATCGATGATGGTGGGAGAGATCAACAGGACATCGTCCTCAATCCCGGCCAGTGCTTTCAGTGCATTCAGCAGCATAGCAGAGGAAGCACCCAACAATTCGCTGGTCTTGCCTGTGATGATGCGTCCGTCAGGCAGTTCGATCGCGGCAGCAGGCTCCCCGGTAGCGGCAGCCTTTACTTTTGCGGCGCTGATGACCGGTCTGTCATCCGGCGTGATGGATGCCTGTTTCATCAAAAGTTCAATTTTGCGGATCTGTTCTTCGTCCGCAGTGCCCTGACGTTTCTGGCAAAGCGTATTGTAGTAGCGCCGGATGATCTCCTGCTTGGCGGCGGCCTGCACCGCTTCATCGTCCACGATACCGTAGCCCGCCATATTTACGCCCATGTCGGTAGGGGATTTATACGGACATTCTCCCATGATTTTTTCAAACATTGCCTTCAGCACGGGAAAAACTTCTACATCGCGGTTGTAATTAATGGTAGTCTCGCCATAAGCTTCCAGGTGGAACGGGTCGATCATATTGACATCGTTCAGATCTGCGGTAGCAGCCTCGTATGCCAGATTCACCGGATGCTTCAAAGGAATGTTCCAGATGGGGAAGGTTTCATATTTGGCGTAGCCGGCAGTAATTCCTCGTTTGTATTCGTGATATACCTGAGAAAGACAGGTGGCCATTTTGCCGCTGCCCGGACCCGGTGCAGTGATCACGACTAAAGACCGGGTGGTTTCGATGTATTCGTTTTTGCCATATCCTTCATCGCTGACGATCAGCGGAATATTATAGGGATATCCTTCGATGGTATAATGACGGTAAACCTTCATGCCGAGGGACTCCAGTTTCTTCTGGAAGGCAACGGCACTGGGCTGGTTGGCAAACCGGGTCAGGCAGACGCTGCCTACATATAAGCCGTAACCGCGAAACGCATCGATCAGACGAAGTACATCCAGGTCATAGGTAATGCCCAGATCGGAGCGGACTTTATTTTTCTCAATATCGGACGCGTTGATCGCGATCACGATCTCAGCCTGATCCTTTAACTGCACAAGCATATTGATCTTGCTGTCCGGCTTAAAGCCGGGCAGTACACGGGATGCATGATAATCATCAAATAATTTTCCGCCAAATTCCAGATACAGTTTTCCGCCGAATGCGGAAATCCTCTCTTTAATTTTTTCCGATTGCAGTTTGAGATATTTATCGTTGTCAAAACCTGTTTTTCCCATGAATGCCCTCCGTAAAAATACACATAAATATAAATATGGTGACTGCTCTGCACAATGACCATTATATTTAATCATACAAAAATTCAAATGTAAAATCAATAATGAATTGTGCAACATTTAATACATCTTTTATTTTTCGGTTATTGATTTATTGAAAAACTCTATTTATAATGATACGTAGCGACTTTAGTGTCGGGAAATGGAGTATATATGAATAATAATCAAAACAATAGTAATGGCAATAAGAATATGCCGCCGAAGGGACCGGGGGTTTTGGTCCTGATCCTGGCGATGGTCAGCTCCCTGTTTGTAGTCATGCTGTTTTCTACCATGCTCTTCGGGACAGGAAAGCAGGAGGAAAAGGAATATACGCAGTTCCTGCAGGATCTGAAAGATGACAAGGTGGAATCCGTGCTGGTCAATTATGAGAAATCGATCCTGACAGTAACGCTGAAGTATGATGCATCACTGCAGACGACGAAGATCGATCCGCTGACTTCAGCGCTGATCGAGCGGTACAGCGGGAAGATTTCCATAGAAGGGGAAACCTACACGACCCGAATGATGGAGGACCTGACCACATTGACTGCGCGGTTGGAAGAAAAAGGGATCTCCGCCCAGCGTGTGGTTTCGGACAGCAGACTGATGGATATTTTCCTGACGATCATTCTGCCTGTGCTGCTGATCTGGGTATTAATGGGCTTTATGTTCCGTAAAATGGGCGGTTCCGGCGGTCCCATGGGCGTGGGCAAGTCCAATGCAAAGGTGTATGTCCAGAAGGAGACCGGTGTGACCTTTAAGGATGTGGCCGGTGAGGATGAGGCGAAGGAGTCTTTGGTGGAGATCGTGGACTTCCTGCATGATCCCTCCAAGTATACGAAGATCGGTGCGAAGCTGCCAAAGGGTGCGCTGCTCGTCGGACCGCCCGGTACCGGTAAGACTTTGCTGGCAAAAGCAGTGGCCGGTGAGGCGAAGGTGCCGTTTTTCTCGCTGACAGGTTCGGATTTTATTGAGATGTATGTGGGTGTCGGCGCCAGCCGCGTGAGAGATCTGTTCCGCGAGGCGACCAAGCATGCCCCCTGTATTATTTTTATCGATGAGATCGATGCCATCGGACGCAGCCGTGATTCCAAGTACGGCGGCGGAAACGAGGAACGTGAGCAGACGCTGAATCAGCTGCTCTCGGAGATGGATGGTTTTGACAGTTCCAAGGGTATTCTGGTTCTGGGTGCAACCAACCGCCCGGAGATCCTGGACAAAGCATTGTTGCGTCCGGGTCGTTTTGACAGACGGATCATTGTGGACAAGCCGGATCTGAAGGGGCGTGTGGAGATTCTAAAGGTACACGCCAAAGATATCAAGATGGATGAGACGGTGGATCTGGATGCGATCGCCTTGGCTACCAGCGGTGCAGTAGGCTCCGATCTGGCCAATATGATCAATGAAGCAGCCATCAATGCGGTCAAGGAAGGCCGCGAATTTGTGAATCAGCACGATCTGTTCAACGCAGTGGAGGTTGTGCTGGTAGGTAAGGAGAAAAAAGACCGCATCATGAGCAAAGAGGAGCGCAAGATCGTCTCCTATCATGAAGTGGGACATGCGCTGATCGCAGCGCTTCAGAAAAACTCCGAGCCCGTGCAGAAAATTACGATCGTTCCCCGTACCATGGGCGCGCTGGGATATGTCATGCAGGTTCCCGAGGAGGAGAAATACTTAAACTCCGAGGAAGAATTGCGGGATATGATCGTTGGTCTCGTGGGAGGACGCGCTGCCGAGGAAGTGGTGTTTGGCAATGTGACCACCGGTGCGGCAAACGATATTGAGCGGGCCACAGCGATCGCCCGCAACATGGTGACCCGATTCGGTATGAGCAAGCGCTTTGGTCTGATCGGACTTGCCACGGTGGAGAGCCAGTATCTGGAGGGCCGGACGGCACTCAATTGCAGCGACAAGACTGCGGCGGACATCGACGAAGAGGTCATGATCATCCTCAAGGAAAGCTATGAGAAAGCCCTGGTGATGCTCAAGGAAAACAGGGATGTCATGGACAAACTGGCAGCCTTCCTGATCGAGAAGGAGACCATCACCGGTAAAGAATTTATGAAGATCTTCCGCGAGGCGAAGGGAATCCCGGAGCCGGAGGAGAAGGAAAAAGAGAAGGATCTCGAGAATCTGCAGCCCGGGGATGGCAACGGCAACAGTGCAAAGTCCGATGAAGACACCACGGATAATACTGAGGAGGTGCAGGAAATACACGTACCCCAAATCGATGTGACGATCACGGATGCGACAGAGTTGACTGGAGGGTCTGCGGAAACGGGCCCGGATATCGCAGAAATGCCCAGTGATATGACACAGAAGGATGAGGATGTCCAAACGGATGCGGAG
>CADBNO010000192.1 GCA_902796105.1 uncultured Lachnospiraceae bacterium
AAGACCCTGTAATACCAAGCATTTGAGAAGAAATACAAGACTTATATGGAGTTATAAAAAGATGATAAAAATACTATTCATTTGCCATGGAAATATTTGCAGATCGACGATGGCTCAGAGTGTTATGACATATCTGGTGGAGAAACGGCATCTGTCGGATCGGTTTCAGATTGAATCGGCGGCGACGAGCCGGGAGGAGATTGGCAATCCTCCGCATTACGGGACGGTGACGAAGCTGCGGCAGGAGGGAATTCCGGTGGTGCCGCACCGGGCGGTTCAGATGACGCGGGAGGATTATCAGAAATATGATCTGTTGATCGGCATGGATGGAGCCAATATCCGCAATATGATCTATATTGCGGGCGGGGATCCTGAGGACAAGATCCGGAAGCTTGGGACTTATGCAGGATTGCAGCGGGATATTGCCGATCCCTGGTATACCGGGAATTTTGAGGATACTTATCGGGATGTTCTGGCGGGATGTGAGGGACTGCTGGAGGCGTGCATGCAAAACGGGTATAAAGTGCCAAAGGGTTAATGGTGATGTGTGCATCTGACAAGCCCGTGCATCCGGGTTTGAATGGGGAGATCAGGGGGAGAGGAAAATTCGCGGGAGCGCAAAATCCGGCGAGCAGAGAGAGCAGGAAAGGCTGTGAGGATAAAAATCATGTCTAAGAAAGAGAAAGAAGTAAAGACAAACGCCATGCGTATTTTGGATAAAAATAAGGTTCCTTATGAGGTTGTCACGTATACCTGTGAGGAGTTTATTGACGGAATCCATATTGCGGATCAGTTGGGGCAGGCGTATGAGATCAGCTTTAAGACACTGGTGACGGTGGGGAAAAGCGGGGAGCATTATGTGTTTGTGCTGCCGGTGGACAAGGAGGTCGATTTCAAGAAGGCGGCTAAATGTGCCGGAGAGAAATCGGTGGAGATGATCCATGTGAAGGATATCAATGCGGTGACCGGATATATCAGGGGCGGCTGTACGCCTGTGGGAATGAAGAAATTGTTTCCCACGTTTATTCATGAGAGCGCGCAGAATTTTGATAAGATCATTATCAGCGGCGGCCAGATCGGAGCACAGATTCATTTGAATCCGGGGGATCTGGCAAAGGTTGTGCATGCAAAGTTTGCAGATATTATTGCGGAATAGGGTATAGGATCAGGATGTGGTGATCGCAGCAATGGTATGCCGGCACATCATCCTTATTGTTCGATTTCCCTGACGTCATAAATCTCATAAGGCGCTTTGTAAATCTGACGGATGCGGATGGAGATCAGTACGAAGGCAATGCCGAAAAACAGGTATGCTTTCACCCAAAGGGCAGGGCTCCGGTGGGGCTCGGCTTTATGGATCTCCGTCCAGTAGTACATATTGATCTTGTCCCCGTCGTGGATGGCGTCCAGCCCGCTCACATTAAAGCTGTAATTATGCTGGTCGTTGGGATCTATGTATTTTACCAGTTCTTCGCCGGCATAGATATAGTAGTCGCCGACAAACATCTGTCCGTAATGGGTCAGGCGATATTCCCGGATCTGTGTCCAGGCGGTATAGATCAGCACAACAATGGCGACGCCCCAAAGGGCCCACCAGATCCTGGCCTGATAGCTTTTATGACTTTTTTCGGATTCAACCTGACGGTATCTGCTCATAAGGTAGACCTCCGGTATCTCGGAATTTGTTGTGAGTTTCACTATGGATTTATTATAAAAAATCTATCGTGTAAAATCAATAAAAAGAATAGGCGGGGAAAAGAAAAATGGAAGGATCCAAAGAGGAGAACGATGGAACAAATAAAAGCATTTTTGTTTGATATGGACGGGACGCTGATCGATACGGAGCGTTACTACCGCAGCTGCTGGCCGAAGGCGCTGGCTGCATTCGGATATCATATGACGGATGAGCAGGCATTATCCATGCGGAGTCTGGGACGACCGTTTGCCCCCAGACGGCTGCAGGGGTGGTTTGGCGAGGAACTGGATTATCATGCGGTCCGGGAAAAACGAAAAGAGTTGATGGAAGAGGTGCTGAAGCGGGAGGGCATTCGGGTAAAACCGGGAGCGGAGACGCTTTTGGAAGTCCTGCGGCAAAAAGGTGTGATCACAGCAGTGGTCACGGCTACGGACCGGGAGAGAGCGGACCGGTATCTGGCACAGACCGGGCTGGCGGGGTATTTTGATCAGGTGATCTCTGCCACTTCGGTCAAAGAGGGAAAGCCTTCACCGGACATTTATCTGTATGCCTGTGAGACATTGGGGTTAGAACCGCAGGGGTGTGCGGCGGTGGAGGACTCACCAAACGGGATTCTGTCTGCATATCGGGCAGGCTGCAGGGTGATCATGGTGCCGGATCAGACGCCGGTGGATGAGTCGGTCCGGCCGTATTTATATGCGCACGCAGACAATCTCGGTGAGATAGCCGGATGGGTTCGGGAGGGAACCTGGGAAATTTCGCAGAAACCCTGTGATGTAACTTGATTTTTGTGGGCGAATGTGCTATGATTTCTAAAGTGTTATAAATTTAACGAAATCGTTTCGCCGGAGAATGTACAGTGGCCTGTGGGTGCATGGCGAAATGACGAAATGGCAGTAAAATGTCAGGAAAGGGAAAGTAGCAATGGGAAAGAAATTTGATGAAATTGCCGAGCGGGTAAAAAAGAGCGGTATGAAGAAGGTTGCGGTTTCCGTAGCGCAGGATGAGGCTGTGCTTGAAGCAGTAAGAGCCGCAAAGGAGAGAGGGATTGCAGAGGCGATCCTGGTTGGCGACGAGGCGAAGATCCGTGAGATCGCAGCCGGGTTGGATATGGACCTTGCAGGTTATGAGATCATCAATGAGCCGGATATGATCCAGGCATCTCTAAAAGCGGTCAAGCTTGCACATGACGGTGTTGCAGACATGTACATGAAGGGGCTTATTGATTCAAAGAGTTTCTTAAAGAGTGTTCTGGATAAGGAAGTGGGCCTGCGTACCGGCGGCACCTTATCTCATGTGAGTGTATTTGAGATCCCGGGGATTGACAGATTGCTTTTTCTGACAGATGTTGCTTTTATGACCTATCCTACACTGGAGGATAAGGCGAATATAATCAGGAACACCATCCCGGTTTGTAAGGCTTGCGGCGTGGACAGACCGAAGGTGGCGCCGCTTGCGGCGGTAGAGGTTGTGAATCCGAAGATGCCGGTTACCTTGGATGCGGCAGAACTGACCAAAATGGGAGAAGCCGGTGAACTTGGGGATTGTATCGTGGACGGACCGCTTTCCATGGATCTGGCGATCGAGCCGGAGGCTGCAAAGCATAAGGGGGCAACAAACAGAAAGATTCAGGGAGATGCGGATGTGCTTTTGTTCCCGGATATCCATGCCGGTAATCTGGTTTACAAAGCGATGGTGCATCTGGCAGGCGGACAGAATGGCTGTATCCTGACAGGCACAAAGGTTCCCGTGATCCTGACCAGCCGTTCCGACAGCTTTGAGACGAAGGTGAATTCTCTGGCTCTGGCGGCAGCAGTTGCCAATGCGATGCAGAAGTGACTGGAAGCAAACAGCAAAATCAACAGTAAAAACCAAAAGTAAGGAAGAAAAGAGGAAAAGGATATGTCGATAAAGAGTCTGATCATCAATCCCGGCTCTACATCCACCAAGATTGGTGTGTTTGAGGATGAAACGCTTCTCTTTGAGGAAACGCTCAGACATTCCACAGAAGAGATCGCACAGTTTGCGACGATCGTGGATCAGAAGGATTTCCGGAAAAAGATCATCACGGATCTGCTGGAGTCCAAGAATTTTGATATTAAGTCTTTGAATGTGGTTGTGGGCAGAGGCGGTATGCTGAAGCCTATCCCCGGCGGCACTTATGCGGTGACCGATGAACTTCTGGCAGATCTGAAGGTGGGCGTGCAGGGACAGCATGCGTCCAATCTGGGCGGTATTCTGGCGAGGGAGATCGGGGATTCCATCGGTGTGCCTTCCTACATTGTTGACCCGGTGGTGGTAGATGAGTTGATGCCTGTGGCAAGAATTTCCGGTATGCCGGATGTACCGCGTAACAGTGTGTTCCATGCATTGAATCAGAAAGCTGTGGCAAAACGTTATGCTAAAGAGATAGGGAAACCCTATGAGTCTCTGCGGTTGATCGTAGTGCATATGGGGGGCGGGGTATCCGTCGGGGCACATATTGATGGAAAAGTAGTGGATGTGTTCAATGCTTTGGACGGCGACGGAGCGTTCTCACCGGAGAGGGCAGGCGCAGTACCGACAGGCGGATTGATCAAGCTGTGCTTCTCCGGCAAATACACAGAGAAGGAAATATACCGCATGGCTGTCGGCAACGGAGGGTTCAACGCATATCTGGGAACCAATGATATGCGGGAAGTGACGAAGATGGCAAACGGCGGTGACGAGAAGGCCAGACTGGTGAAAGAAGCATTTATGCATCAGGTGGCAAAGGATATCGGTTCCATGGCTTGCGTATTGGAAGGTAAGGTGGATCAGATCATTGTGACAGGCGGTATCGCGTATGGCGCAGATGTGGTGGATGGTCTGAAGAAGCGTGCGGAATGGATCGCTCCCTTTACGGTTTATCCCGGAGAGGATGAACTGTTGGCATTGGCGCAGGGAGGCTTGCGTGTGATGAATGGTGAGGAGAAAGTTTGCGAGTATTGATCTATACAAAATCAGAAATCCGGGCTGATGGTTCAGTCCGGATTTTTTCTGAATTCGCGAGGCGATTTTCCATATACTTTTTTGAACAGATCCTTAAAGTAATTGCTGTCGTTAAAACCATATTCCAGCGCAATGTCCGTGATCGACTGTGTGGTGGTTAGCAGTGCGGCGCGGGCGTGTTTCAGACGCACAAAGTTTAAGTATTCTTTGAAACCCATGCCGGTGAGCTGCTTGAATTTTTTGCTGAAATAAGTCGGACTCAGGGAAGCAACGGAGGCGGCCTGCTCTAAGGTTAACGGCTGCTTGAAATTTTTATAAATGTATTTGGTGGCGCGCAGAATATCGGCATCTTTGGCATTTAAGAGATCGGGATCCTTTTCCAGCATAACGGAATGACGGGTGAGCATCAGCAGGATCTCTTGCAGATAAACCGCCAGAAATTTATCGGAGTACTCGTCCACGCCGGAGTGCTCGGAGAGCATGCGTGAAAGCAGGGTGTGAAATTCCTCCTGATATAGTACCGGTATGCTGCCCATAAAGGAACGGGATGTGGAAATATCCCGGATCAGCAGATGCTCCGGATTAAAATAGATCATGCAGATCTCGCAGTCGCCGCTGTAAACAGAGTGGTGCAGTTCTCCGGGCGCAATAAATACCAGATCGCCCTTCTCCAACTGATAGACATGGTCTTTCAACAGAAAATGGGAATGTCCGGAGAGCAGATAAAAAATCTCATAAAAACTATGGTAGTGATCGGATTGCATTGGGGAAAAATCACCGCGTTTGCCGCGGGCGATTTCAATGTGTTCTATCGTTTTGCGGGATCTTTTTCGCAAGGTTGATGAGAGATTGATGTTGGTCGATACCATGATGTTCCTCCTATGCAATGGTGTGATAAACGGGAGTTTCAAAATTATCTTTTGAGATCGCTTTATGAGTTTTATTGTAGCATATGTTGCATAAATATACCACCAAAACAACGCAGGTGACATCTTCTTTTTCACTTTACATACAGGAAAAAATGCACTATACTGAATAAATGGCGGCTCAAGCGGACCCCGGTTTCAGGATGCGCGGGCGCCGGAAAATACAGATATATGCTTAAGACAGTGGAGTGAAGGAGAAAAGGAATGTACATTACATGTTTGGATTTAGAAGGCGTGTTGGTGCCGGAGATTTGGATCGCGTTTGCGGAGGCCAGCGGGATCCCGGAGCTGAAGAAGACAACGCGGGATGAGCCGGATTACGATAAATTGATGAAATGGCGGATTGGCGTGTTGAAGGAGCATGGTCTGGGCCTGAAAGAGATTCAGGATACGATTGCAAAGATCGATCCGATGCCGGGGGCAAAGGAGTTTTTGGACGAGCTTCGGTCATTCTGTCAGGTGATCATCATCAGTGATACCTTTACGCAGTTTGCAACTCCGCTCATGGAGAAGCTTGGATGGCCTACAATCTTCTGCAATTCGCTGGAGGTTGCGGAGAATGGGGAGATCACCGGGTTCAAGATGCGCATCGAGCAGTCCAAACTGACTACGGTAAAGGCGCTGCAGTCGATCGGGTACGATACGATCGCCAGCGGGGACAGCTACAATGATCTGGCAATGATCCAGGCGAGTAAAGCGGGTTTTCTGTTCCGCAGCACGGAGAAGATCAAGGCTGACTATCCGGAATTGCCGGCGTTTGAAACTTATGAGGAATTGATGGCAGCGATCAAAAAAGCTATGGTGTAAGTCGGAGGAATAAGATGCACACGTTATGGGTGGTAGGGGATTCTACTTTGAGTGCTTTTTCGGATAAATATTTTTATCCCAGGTATGGCTATGGCACTATGCTGGATCAGTATCTGGACAGTGAGATCCACGTAGAGAATCTGGCGCTCAGCGGCAGGAGCAGCAAGAGTTATCTGGAGGAGCCGGAATACGGGAAGCTGTTGGCCGGTATGGGGCGGGGGGATTTCCTGCTTATTGGTTTCGGTCACAATGATGAGAAGACGGAGGCCGGGCGCTTTACGGACGCACAGGGAGATTATCTTTCGGAGGGAAGCTTTGCCCGTTCGCTGTATGAAAACTATATTTGTCCGGCGGTAAAGGCAGGGTGCCAGCCGATCCTTGCTACATCTATCGTGCGCAGGAGTACTTCCGGGAACTGGAAGCCGCAGGAGCTGCATGTGACGGCGGATGCGGGCGATTTCAAGGGCGGCGATTATGCACAGGCGGTTCGCAGGCTTTCAAAGGATCTGGTAGCGAAAGAGCAGATCATGGTTCCGGTTGTGGATATGACGGCAATAACAAAGACGTTTTATGAGAAACTGGGTCCGGACAAGACCATCGCATTGCATGCATGGCCTTCGAACAATGCGTTGAGTGTGGACAATACCCATACCAATATCTGGGGAGCCAGAGTCAATGCCTATATGGTATTACAGACGGTGAAGGAGCTAAAGATAGCCGGACTTTCCGAGCATGTGACAGGTTTGGAGAAGGATGCGCCGTATCCGGCAAAGGAAACTTATCTGGTGTCCAATCCGGATTATAAGCCGACGGTATTTTCTGCGGAACTGCCGCAGAGCGCGCTGTGGGAAGATTATGTGGACAGGCAGGGCAATCACTTTAAGGGAACTGTCCTGGGCGACGTGATGATCAGGCAGGAAGAGATTCCGGAACGATTTGTGCTGGAGACAACGGAGAGCGGCGGTATGCACCTTGCGGTGAAGAATAACAGCGGCAAGATCAGTCCGGTGACGGAAGGGATCGCCATGTATTATAAAGCGGTGTCAACACAGAAAAATTTCAAACTGTCTGCGACTTTGCGGATCCGGGATTATTTTTCCAATGATCAGGTGTCCTTTGGCTTGATGGTGCGGGATGACATGTACATTGACAGTGTGACTTCTGATATCTTAGGGGATTATGTGGCTGCGGCACCGTTGCTTTTGACGAAGAAGGCGGAGGCGGTGAATTGTTTCGCCCGGAAAAACGGTGTACTGATCTATGGAGGAACGGTTACCGGGGAATATCGGCCCGGGGATGTGGTGAAGGTTCGGCTGGAGTCCACTGACGATGGTTATATGGCACAGTTCGGTGAGGAAAAAGAGATCACGGGAGGGTTTGATTTCAAACTTACAGCGATCGATCCGGAGCATGTGTATGTGGGCATGTTTGTGGCGCGGAATGCGGATGTGGTATTTGAGGATATCCGGTTTGAGGAGCTTTGAGGAGACAAAAGTTAGAGGTTTTGGCATGATAAGGCTTTACGACAGGCAAAAGATCAAAGAAGAGATGCAGCAGGGAACGCTGCTGTTTACCAATCGGGCGCTGGCAGCATTGCTGGTGCCCATCATTATTGAGCAGTTTTTGAATTCTTTTATGGGAATGGTTGACACCATGATGGTGAGCAATGTGGGTTCGTACGCGATCACGGCGGTGTCACTGGTGGATTCCATCAATAATCTGATCATCCAGATTTTTTCCGCGATGGCGACAGGCGCATCTATCATCTGTTCACAGTATCTGGGGGCAAAAGACAAGGATGGATGCAACAAGGCGGCAAGGCAGGTGGTGCTGACGGTGTTTATTATCTCCATGAGTATTATGGTTCTGGGACTTATCTTCAGGAGGGGATTGCTTTCTTTTGTCTTCGGAAGTGTGGAGGCTGTGGTCATGGAGAATTGCCTGATCTATTTTGTGCTGACAGCATTGTCCTACCCTTTTCTGGCATTGTTTAATGTGGGTGCGGCGTTCTTTCGGGCAGGCGGAAACTCCAAGTATCCCATGGTGGTTTCCCTGATTTCCAACGGGATCAACATTGCAGGAAACAGTGTGCTGATCTTCGGGTGCGGAATGGGGGTATTCGGTGCGGCGATCGCGACATTGGTGTCCAGAATTTTCTGTATGGTGGTGATCTTTATTTCGCTGGCCAGACCGAAACAGGCGATAGTGATCGACCATTATCTGGCGATCAGACCGCAGGCAGATCTGATCAAAAAGGTGCTGGCGATCGGTATTCCTTCCGGGATTGAGAACGGTATGTTTCAGTTCGGTAAGCTGTCGATCCAGTCTACGATCTCTGTGCTGCCCACAGCTGCATTGGCGGCACAGGCTATGACAAATATATTGGAGAATGTGAACGGTATCGTGGGAATTTCCATCGGAATCGGTCTGATGACGGTAGTGGGACAGTGTATCGGTGCCAGAAAAAAGGAGCAGGCGAGATATTATGTGGTGAAGATCACCGGGATCGCATGGATCGGCGTGATCTTGTCCTGTCTGTTTGTCATGGCGATCGTATCTCCTGTCACACAGCTTGCGGGAATGGAGCCTGAGAGCGCAGCTCTCTGTATTCATATGGTGGCGGCGATCACTGTGGTAAAGCCTATTGCATGGACGCTTTCATTTATTCCGGCGTACGGTATGCGTGCGGCAGGAGATGTGAAGTTTTCCATGATCACATCCATGATCACGATGTGGACGGTGCGGGTGGCACTGTGCATCTGTCTGGTGAAAGTGTTCGGGTTCGGAACCATGGCGGTGTGGTACGGCATGTTTGCGGATTGGACGGTGCGTGGCATGATCTTCAGCTGCAGATTTTTGAGCGGCAGGTGGATGAAGACAAGTCTGGTGGAGTAAGTCGGGTAGTGCGACCTGTCAGTGCAGATTCGCAGCGATCTCTGCTTTTGTCGTTTCTAAGATATTGTCGATATCCGCACCGGCTATGTCGAGTCCCTCTGCCTTGAAGCAAATGGTATCATGTATGCCCCAGAAGGCTGTGCAGAGCTGTCGGATATAATTGTAGCCATAGTTGTTTTCCGGTATAAAACCGCCGGAAGTCGTCACGTATACGAGCTGGCTGGCCCGGCACAAACTTTGCGGTATACCTTTTTCATTGTAGAAAAAGGTCAGACCGTTTACGCAGATCGCTTCGATATAGCATTTCAGGACGGACGGAAATGATAAGTCCCAGTATGGCGCGGCGATGACGATCTTGTCTGCTGATCGAAACTGTTTTGCAAAACGGAACATGGGGTCTGAAAAATCAGACTTGCTGATGTATGTGTCGCGAGCAGATATGTCACCATAGTTCAGAGGCTTTATATCTTCTTCAAACAGATTCAATATTTCATAAGTCTGACCAAACTTCTGCGCCGCTGTATGGGCCAGCGGAAGCGTTCGGGACTGAGGTCTTGCACAGGCATTGATAAGTAGTATCATATAAGTTTCCTCCTGATCTTTGAGTATCGGTTTCCGGATGGCTGTTGCTTAAATTGCGTTAGTCTGCAGTATCCTATCCATACCTTACCATAAAATACGGAATATTGGAATCGGTTTTATCAAGTTGAATTTGGAAGATAAATGCGTTATGATGAATTGCAGGTGACGAAATATAGCGGTAACGCAGAGAACTAAGAGGAGCGGAAAAGAAATGGGCAGATCAAATAAACATGGACTTTTGCCGCCGCCGTGGCTGGCATATCCGCAGCTGGAGAGGGAGTCGCTCGGCTGGAGGATGGGCGCAGGGGCGGATTACATAGACCGGTTCGGAGAATGGTGGGTGACGATGGATGCGGATAAGAAGGCGCGGTACCAGACGCTGTTTCCGGAACCTGTTGCCTGGAAGGGCTGGTGGCGGAATGAAGACAACTGTGAAAGATTTGGATATGGCGAGTATTTGACCGAGCTGTGGCGGCCGCTAGGGGAGCCGAAGTATTCCAAGGCATGGCTGTGCCAAAACTCGGCAGAAGACAAGGCGCAGGAATTATATCTGTTTTGGACACCGCTGCCCGAGGAGAGCGAAACAGAGGACATTTCCAAAGCGTGTTTCAGTCCGTTGTGGATGCAGGAGTTTGTATCGGGGATCAGCACATACAGTTGCGTGGAGCAGTTTGTGACTGCACAGATGGCGGAGCTTTTCGGGGATAAGACGGTCAGAGAGGAAATCATGAAATGCGATGACCCGAGATGGATCAAGGCGTTGGGGAGAAGGTGCGAAGGCTTTAATGCTGAAATCTGGGATATGGTAAAGTATACCGTTATGTTGAACGGTAATTGGTATAAGTTCAGCCAGAACAAGAGATTGAGGGACTTTCTGCTGTCTACGGGAGACCGTGTACTGGTTTATGCAAGTCCTTACGACAATGTCTGGGGAAGCATGTTTGCGGAGGGTGATGACAAAGTTAATTTCCCCGAGAACTGGGAGGGACAAAATCTTTTGGGATTTGCGCTCATGGAGGTGCGGGATGAACTCAGGCGGGTATGGCAGAATGAAATGCTGTGCGATTTTGACGAGGTGGAACCGTAAAGAGAATGATCAGGGAGGGGATTTATGGGGCAGGAAAAAAGGATTGCGGGCAGAACCTGTTATTTGTATGGGGATACAGAAGCCTGCCATTTTTTGATCCAGCCGGTGGATGCACATGATCTGGAATTGCTGGATTCGGAGGTGGCGCTGATCCAGGCGGGAGCAAAGGGCAAAAAGTTTGCGTTAGCTGCGTTTCTGATCGAAGATTGGAATCGGGAACTTTCGCCATGGGAAGCACCGCCGGTGTTCGGAAAGGAAGGATTCGGTGCAGGGGCTGAGGAAACGCTGCGGTTCATTGTGGATGATCTGATACCGGATGTTCTTGGAACAGATCTGGGGAGAAATAAAGCAGGGACAGCTGAGCGGGCTGCGGAGAGATCTCTCTATCTGGGCGGTTATTCACTGGCGGGATTATTCTCTCTTTGGGCAGCGTATCAGACGGATCTGTTCAGGGGTGTCGCGGCAGTTTCGCCGTCTGTGTGGTTTCCCGGCTGGGAGCAGTACAGCCGCTCGCATGAGGTGCAGGCGCAGAGGGTTTATCTGAGTCTTGGCGAGAAGGAGACCAAAACGAGAAATCCGGTGATGGCAAAGGTGGGAGAAGTGATACGGTCACAGTATGATCTGTTGTCGGGGGCGGCTGTATGCAGAGATTGCGTGCTGGAGTGGAATCCGGGAAATCATTTTGTGGATTCGGACAGGCGGACTGCGAAAGGATTTGCCTGGGTAATGGATGAAACAGCATGAGTGAAGACTTCATGAACCGGGCAGAAAGAGAGTGGAGAGAAGATGATAGAGCATCCGATCGCACCAATCTATGATGCGCATTCGAGGATTTTGATATTGGGGAGCTTTCCGTCGGTGAAGTCCAGAGAAACTATGTTTTTCTACGGACACCCGCAGAACCGGTTTTGGCGTGTGCTGGCGGCGGTGTTTGCAGATACTGTCCCGCATACGATAGAAGAAAAGAAGAGTTTTTTGTTGCGGCATAGGGTTGCAGTGTGGGATGTGATCCGTTCCTGTGATATTGTGGGATCATCGGATGCAAGCATAAAGAATGTGACGGCAAATGATCTGCAGATTATTTTGGATGCTGCGCCGATTGAAGCGATTTATGTGAATGGGAAGACTGCGGAGAGGCTGTATCGAAACTATGCGGAGGCGGTAACGGGAAGAGAAGCGGTAGTTTTGCCTTCGACAAGTCCAGCCAATGCTGCGTGGAGTTTGGAGCGGCTGACAGAGGCGTGGCGGGTGATAGGCTGCTGAGGTACTGCAGAACAGAGACGGTCAGGAGATGCAAAGATGATGGACGAAGGTTGCGCGAAGATGATCCGGAAAATAGAAGATCATATCCGGCAAAAATATGGGGTGGAACCGGAGCATCCGTGGGGAAAATATCCGGAGAACACTACCTATAAGGCGAGGGAAAACGAGAAATGGTTCGTTTTGGTCATGCCGGTGGCAAGGCATGCACTGGGGCTTCCCGGTGAAGGTGTGGTGTACGTGATGAATGTAAAGGCTAAGCCCGAATTGATCAGCATGATTGTAGGAGCGGAAGGATATCTGCCTGCATATCATATGAATAAGCAGCATTGGCTCACGGTTCTATTGGACGGGACGGTGCCTGCAGAGCAGGTGCTTGAGCGGATTGAGGATAGTTATATTCTGGTTACCGAGAGCGCTTCCGAACGGATCTATGAGGCAGTGCGCAGGATTCCCAAGGGAAAAGTTGCCACCTACGGGCAGGTGGCCGCAATGGCGGGAAACCCGAAAATGTCCCGCGCAGTGGGAAATGCGCTGCACAAGAATCCGGATCCGGAAGGCACGCCATGCTATCGCGTTGTCAATGCCAGGGGAGAACTGTCGGGAGAGTTTGCATTTGGAGGCCCGGGAGAACAGGCGAAGCGGCTTGCTGCGGATGGGATTGAGGTCATCGATGGAAAGGTTGATCTGAAAAAATACGGTATGTAGGGGAAAAAGCCGGAAGGACCACTAAATCAAGTATAAAACGGCATACAGACAGCGTGCGGATCGGAAACGCAGGTTGACAGGGATTACCGGATAGAGTTAAAATGAATACGAAATCCTGTAAACGGTCAGGGGCAGACCTGAGCATGTAGGTAAGACGGGAATGAAGAGTATGAAAATGACAGAATGGGTCATTATTGTCGATGATAATATAGCAGACTTAAAATTGACCGGACATGTTTTGAGCGAAAACGGTATGCGGGTAACAGCTTTAAACAGCGGACAGGCGCTCTTGAATTATCTTTCAGAAGAAAAGCATCCGGATATGCTTCTGCTCGACATCAATATGCCGGATATGGATGGATTTGAATTGCTGAAAAGGGTTCGGAAGAAAGAGAAACAAAACGGGCAGGAAGAGATTCCTGCAGTTTTTCTGTCTGCAGATGATAGTCTGGAAACGGAGCGTCAGGGGCTGGCGCTCGGAGCAGTGGACTATATTCGAAAGCCTTATGAACCGGGAATTTTCGTACATCGGATCAGAAACATTCTGAATAATTCGAAGCGGATTTTGGCGCTTTCAGAGGAAGCGTCAACAGATAAGCTTACCGGACTGTTAAATAAGATCAGTGTGAATCAGCGTCTGGAGAGGGCGTGCAGAGAATACAGCGGAGTTTTGCTGATCATAGATATGGATCATTTCAAATTGGTCAACGATCTCTACGGACATGAGGCCGGCGATAAGGTTTTAACGGCATTTTCCGGGATCCTGAAGCACCAGTTCAGGTCTCATGATATAGTAGGCCGGATCGGAGGCGATGAATTTATTGCCTTTTTGCGTAATCTTGACGATCCGGAGGTGATCAAGAAGATTGTACGACGCCTCGGAGATCAGCTGCATACGGCAGCTTTGAAGATATTGGGAGCGAATATGACGATTCCGTTGGGGGTTTCGGCAGGGGCTGTTCTCACCGAAGGAAATGCTGATTTTATGACGTTGTTCGGCAAGGCGGATAAGGCTTTGTACGTTGTCAAGCAAAACGGACGTCATGACTGTGTGGTCAGTGGCGAAGAGGAAAGATATGATCCGGTGAAGGAAAAGGAGGAAGCGGATCTGAACCGGATGGATATGGTCCTTGCGGAGCGCTATGTGGCAAAGCATGCTATGTGGCTTGGGCAGGAAGCATTTGCCAATATCTATCGTTATATGTATCGTTATATTCAGAGATATCATGAGAAAGCATACAAAATTCTCTATACGATCACGCCGGAGACCGAGATGTCGGAAAACGATTTTGCTGTGAGAATGGGAAAGCTTGGGGAATCGATAAAGAGTACTTTGCGGAACAGCGATATTATGATGCAGAACTTGTCGAATCAGTTTTTTCTGTTTTTGCCCATGGTTTCCGATGAGGATATTTCTAAGGTGATCGAACGGATCCAAAACACCTGGCGTGCGAAGGAGGAAGACAGGGGGCTGCAGATCGTTTATGAAGCGGAGGCTATTGTACCGGAAATAGACCGGAAAAGAAAGCTGGAGAATGAGAAGAATCTGCCATGGGTTGCAGTGGTAGATGCAGATGTTTCCGTGTTGAAGACAGCGGGAAGTATACTCAGCGAGAGCGGAATGCGGGTCCTGGCGCTGAACAGCGGGCATGCATTGTTGAATTATCTGGAAGATCAGGAGTGGCCGGATCTGATCCTGATGGCTGTTGAACTGCCCGGTATGAATGGGTTTGAAACGATGAAACAGCTTGGGGAAAAGTATAAAGCTAAAGGAGAAATACCGATCATCTTTTTGTCCGGCACGGCAGATGAGGAGACCGAGGAGAGGGGATTATCCATGGGGGCATTGGATTTTATCAAAAAACCTTTTGCACCGAAGGTGCTGCGGATCCGCGTGAAACGGGCACTTGAGGCAAGCACTGCACGAAAAACAAAGTAAATCATGTCAAGGAAACAGTAAAAAAGCTGCCTGCAGATGCAAACCTGCAGGCAGCTTCTTGCTTAAGAATATGTGCATTAGTTCAAAGGAAACTTAAAATATTTCTTGGCGTTATTGTAGGAAATATTGGTAACGATCTCTCCGAGAATATCATAATCTTCAGGGAACTCACCGTTCTCTACCCAGTTGCCGATGAGGTTGCAGAGGATTCTGCGGAAATACTCATGTCTGGTGTAGGACAGGAAGCTTCTGGAGTCGGTCAGCATGCCGACGAAGCCGGAGAGGTTTCCAAGGTTTGCCAGAGAGATCATCTGATCCTGCATGCCGGTCTTGTGATCGTTGAACCACCATGCGCTTCCCTGCTGGATCTTAGCCACGGCAGTGGAATCCTGGAAGCAGCCAAGGATAGTTCCGATTGCCTGATTATCGTTGGGATTCAGGCTGTACAGGATCGTTCTGGGAAGCTCGTCTGTCTCGATCAGGGCGTTCAGGAAATCGGCCATCTGAGCGGAAGGTGCGTAGTTGTTAATGCAGTCATAGCCGGTATCCGGACCGAGCTTCTGATACATTTTGACGTTGTTGTCTCTCTTGCAGCCGTAGTGAAGCTGCATAGCCCAGTCTAATTTGTGGTATTCTTTACCCACAAAGAGCATGAACGCAGTCTTAAACTTCAGTTCCTCTTCTTTGCTGATCGCAGCACCGCCAAGTCTCTTGGCGAAGATCTGTTCAATCTCTTCATCGCTTGCGGGAGCATACATAACATACTCAAGCGCATGGTCGGAAACATTGCATCCCATGGATTTGAAGAACTCCATACGCTGTTTCAGTGCATCCTTTAATTCTGCAAAGGAACCGATCTTGGCCTTGCCGCATACTTCAGCCAGTTTTGCCAGATAGTCAAGATACTCGGGCTTCTCGATGTTCATGGCCTTGTCCGGTCTCCAAGCGGGACGAACAATTACGTCAAAACTCTTGTCCTCAGCGATCTTGGTGTGCCATTCCAGACTGTCCACAGGATCATCAGTGGTGCAGATCAGGGTTACATTGCTCTGCTTGATGATATTGCGTACGCTCATGGAAGGCTCTTTCAGCTTGGCGTTGCAAAGGTTCCATACTTCATCGGCGGTCTTGGCATTTAATACGCCGTTGTAGCCGAAATATCTCTGCAGCTCAAGGTGACTCCAGTGGAAGAGCGGGTTGCCGATGGCTTTGCCGAGGCACTCTGCCCACTTGCAGAATTTTTCATAATCGGATGCGTCTCCGGTGATGTATTTCTCGTCTACACCGCAGGAGCGCATGAAACGCCATTTGTAATGGTCGCCGCCCAACCATACCTGAGTGATGTTGTCAAACTGACGATCCTCTGCGATCTCCTTGGGGTTGATGTGACAGTGGTAGTCAAGAATCGGGGTCTTCTCTGCGTATTCGTGGAACAGCTTTTGGGCTGTTGCGGTCTCAAGCAGGAAGTCTTTGTCCATAAATGCTTTCATTTTTGTTCCTCCGTTTGAATTTTTGATTGTATTTATTGACGCTCGCTGACATGGAACAGGTGTGATGCCGCCGCCTGTCGTCAGGCAGCTGCGATATGACGCATGCCGCGAGGTAATACCGTATTGATGATCAAAGCTTTGGGGTAGTGCCGCGCTGGATCAGATCTCCGGAGAACATGGTGTTTTTGATGCCGTAGTTATCCGTGAGTACGTCCATAAGAGTATCGGTCAGATGCTGGCAGAGTGCCTCCAGTTTATTGTCGATACTGGTAAGTTCCGGATAGCAGCATTGCGCCAGAATGGAATTATTATATCCAATCACGGCAAGATCATCGGGAATCCGCAATCCCAGCGTAAGCGCGTACTTGACAGCTGCGAGAGCCAGCATATCATCGGCGGCGATAAGTCCGTGGAAAACCTGTCCGTTTTCCCGTAGTTTTAACAGTTGCCCGGTCATACCTGAAATATCCTCATGGGTGCCGTTGAAAAATACCTCTGTCGGTTTCAACCCGTGTTCCTCCATGGCATTCCGGTAACCGTAAAGCTTTTTCTTGCCGCTGTAGGAATTGGAATTATAGAAATAGAGGATGTCCCGGATGCCGGATGTGATCATGCGGTTGGTTGCCTCCTGTACGGAGGTATAGTCGTCGCAGAGAATACTGTACACATTCGGAGCATCGAGAGAGCCGTTCAAAAGCATCACCGGAGTGGTGAGAGCAGCGTCCAGAATGTATTTGTTCTGTTCCTCCTGCTCGTAGATATAGTTGGAACCCACCAGGATAATGCCGTCCACTTTCTGCTGCAACAGCAGCTCCAGGGATTCACGCCTGGTTTTCAGCTCATAACCGCTGCAGCACAGAATACAGTGATACCCGTTTTCACGAAGCTGGCGCTCCAGATAGTAGATCGCCTTGGCGAGATATAAGTCGGAACTGTCTGCGCACATGATACCGATGGTCCGCATGGTGTTAAGACCTAACCCTCTGGCGAAGGCGTTGGGAGTGTACTCATATTTATCAATGACTTCGAGTACCCGCTGCCTGGTTTCTTCACTCACATTGGCGCTGCCATTGAGGACTCTGGAAACGGTTGCGATCGATACCCCTGCTTTCTCTGAAATATCATATATTGTCATGAGTAGTTGCCCCTTTGTCTTTTATGAAAGTATTTTCATAAGTTTCATAGGACTAATTATAGCGAATGTCAGGGCTTTTTTCAAGACGTAAAAAAAATATATATTCTTAAGATATTTGTGGTGGAAAAAATTTTGGAAATATGTTATAGTGAACTTATTAAGTTTAAAGTCGGCAGAATGTCGGCATGATAAGAGGCGCCGCGAGCGCGGAATGGAGGATAAAGTTCAATGGAGTTATTAAACAAGGCAAAAACAGGAAAGAAAGAGAGACCGATCAAGGTAGTGCAGTTCGGTGAGGGTAATTTCCTCCGCGCGTTCGTTGACTACATGTTTGATCTGGCAAATGAGCAGGGAAAGTTCGACGGAGATATCGTTCTGATCAAGCCTATTGCGTTTGGTAATCTGGATAATTTCCACAAGCAGGACTGCCAGTATACCGTATCTCTTCGCGGTAATGTAGGCGGCGAGGGCAAGATCATCGATCGTATCGTTACCTCTGTGGCAGATGCGGTTGATACGATCAATGAGTATGACAAATATATGGATCTTGCAGATATTGATACATTGAAATTTGTAGTTTCCAATACGACAGAGGCTGGTATTGTATTCGATGACAGCGATAAGTTCGAGTCGAATCCGCCTGCAACATTCCCCGGAAAGCTGACCAAATTCCTGTATAGAAGATTTGAGACCTTCAAGGGCGATATGAGCAAGGGTCTGATCATGCTTCCTGTAGAGCTGATCGATGACAACGGTATCAATCTGAAGAAGTGCGTGATGCAGTTTATCGATCTCTGGAAGCTCTCCGACGAGTTCAAGAACTGGGTTGAGAATGCGTGCGTATTCACATCCACTCTGGTAGACCGTATCGTTACCGGACGTCCGAAGGACATGCAGGCTGAGTGGGACAGATTGGGATATCAGGATGACATCATGGTTACCGCAGAGCCTTTCTCCCTGTGGGTAATCGAGTCTCCCAAGGATATCAGTGCAGATTTTCCGAAGCTGCCGATCGACAACTTCAACGCGATCATCACCGATGACCATCATCCGTACAAGCAGAGAAAGGTTCGTATCCTGAACGGTGCGCATACTTCTTTCGTGCTGGCTGCATGGTGCTGCGGTCTGGATATCGTGAGAGATTCCATGAAAGACAATGATATCCGCAACTTTATGAACAAGACCATCTATGAGGAGGTTATCCCTACACTGACCCTTCCGGAGGATGAGCTGAAGGCGTTTGCTTCCGAGGTGGTTAACCGTTTTGACAATCCTTATGTTGACCATAAGCTTCTTGACATCTCCTTAAACTCTGTTTCCAAGTGGAGAGCAAGATGTATGCCCAGCCTGCTCGGCTACGTGGACAAGTTTGGTAAGCTTCCCGCTCACCTGACCTTCTCCATCGCAGCGCTGATGGCATTCTATACCGGTTCCGAGATCAGAGACGGTGTGCTGATCGGTCACAGAAACGGTGAGGAATATCTGGTTAAGGATGACAAGGCTGTATTGGAATTCTTCGCAGCGAACAGCGGCAAGGATACCAGATCCTTCGTAACCGGTTATCTCGGAAACGAGAACTTCCATGGTCAGGATCTGAACAAGGTTCCCGGTCTGACCGATGCAGTTGTAGCTTATTTGGATGATATCAAGACGAATGGTATGAGGGCGGCATTATGCAAAATTTCTTAAAGATCAATGATAACGATAATGTAGTTGTAGCATTGAACACGATCCCCAAGGGAGATTCCATCAAAGTTTCCGTGGACGGCGTGGAGAAAGAGATCACTGCGTTAGAGGAGATCCCGGCCGGTCACAAGATGGCCATCAAGGATATTCCGGAAGGCGGCGAGGTGATCAAATACGGTTATCGCATCGGCAATGCAAAGGAAGCGATCAAAACCGGAAACTGGATCCATGTACATAATGTAAAAACTGCTCTGGGTGAGCTTCTGGAATACACCTATGAGCCTACACCCGTTGAGGAGAAGAAGACAGAGGATGTCACCTTTATGGGCTTCAACCGTCCGAACGGCAAGGTGGGCGTCCGCAACGATATCTGGCTTGTGCCTACGGTGGGGTGCGTAAACAATGTATCCGATGCTATCGTGCGAATGGCAAACAAATGGCTGGATGCAAACCGGGAAAAAGAGGGACTTCAGTCTGTGGGTGAGGTGATCAATTTCAAGCACCCCTACGGCTGTTCCCAGATGGGAGACGATCAGGAGCATACCAGAACCATTCTGGCAGATCTGATCAACCATCCGAATGCCGGCGGTGTACTGGTATTGAGCCTTGGCTGTGAGAACAGCAATATCGATGTCCTGAAGCCTTATATCGGCGAATACGATGACAATCGTGTGAAATTCCTGGTTTGTCAGGAGCACGACGATGAGATCACGGATTCCGTGGAGCTGATCAAAGAGCTGGCAAAATATGCGGCGCAGTTTAAGCGTGAGCCGATCAGTGTCAGCAAGCTGATCATTGGCATGAAGTGCGGCGGCAGTGACGGTCTGTCCGGTATCACGGCTAATCCGTTGGTGGGACGCTTCTCCGATCTGTTGATCTCCAAAGGTGGCACCACCATTTTGACTGAGGTTCCTGAGATGTTCGGAGCAGAGACGATCCTGATGAACCGTTGCGCGAACGAAGAACTGTTCCATCAGACGGTAGATCTGATCAATGACTTTAAGAATTATTTTAAGAGTCATAATCAGACGATTTACGAGAATCCTTCTCCCGGAAACAAAAAGGGCGGTATTTCCACATTGGAGGATAAGTCTCTGGGCTGTACCCAGAAATCCGGAAGTGCGCTGGTCAAGGGTGTGCTGGCGTATGGCGAGCCGGTGAAGACACCCGGTCTGAATCTGTTGAGTGCGCCGGGTAACGACCTGGTGGCAGCTACAGCGTTGGCCGCATCAGGTGCACATATCGTTCTGTTTACTACCGGACGCGGAACTCCGTTTGCATCGCCGGTTCCGACCATGAAGATCGCGACTAATTCCAGATTGGCAAACAAGAAATCCAATTGGATCGATTTTAATGCCGGTGTGATCGTGGAAGACAGCAATATGGAGACTGAGACGCAGCGCTTGTTTGACCTTGTGGTTGAGACGGCAAGCGGCAAACAGGTTTGCAGTGAGGCGGCAGGCTTCCATGATATGGCAATTTTCAAACAGGGCGTGACGCTGTAAAATCCGTAAGACAGTGGATATAAGATAAAGCGAGAGGGCAGGCCATGGGGTCTGCCCTTTTTCATCTTATAGGAAATATAGGAGACAGACAAATGATAAATTTAGCGATAATTCCCAGTATGGTGCTCTTTTTTGTGGTGTGGTACGGTGATAAAGTGGAAAAGGAACCGCCAAAGCTTTTGGCGAAATTGTTTGGTTTAGGATGCCTGAGTACGATAAGCGCTGTGGTTCTGGGACTGCTGGGAGAATTTGCGGCAGGACTGGTATTCGAGCAGGAGAGCATGATATATCTCGTTGTAGATAATTTTATTCTTACGGCATTGATCGAAGAGGGCGGCAAGTATTTTTTCCTGAAGGTCGGAACCTGGAAAAACAAGGAATTCAATTATACGTTTGACGGGGTCGTATATGCGGTGACTGTATCTCTGGGGTTTGCAACGATAGAGAACATCCTGTATGTTTTGAGCAGCGGGCTGATCGGCGGATTTTTTGTGGCGATCATCAGAGCGCTGTTGTCTGTGCCGGGACATGTAATGTTTGCGGTGTTTATGGGATATTACTATGGCTTGGCAAAGTACGCGGAGGCAGAAGGAAATATGGCGAAATGCCGCATAAATCTGGTGAAAGCCCTTCTGGTGCCTGTTTTGCTGCATGGTTTTTTTGATTTTTGCTTAAGTACCGGAGAAGGTATATTCATTTTGCTCTTTTTCCTGTTTGATATCTGCATGACGGTTGCGGCAGTGGTTCGGTTTTGGCTCTTTTCCAAGGGAGAC
>CADBNO010000193.1 GCA_902796105.1 uncultured Lachnospiraceae bacterium
ACCAAAACCACTGTTGCATCCAGCAGCTCCGATGACGAGGAATGGCCGGACGAATAATTTATTTTTGAACATACATAAAGACCGTAGCCCGTATCTGATTCTGTCAGTATCCCTGGGCTACGGTTTTTCTTTTTGGGGCTTCTATCTAGACAGGCGGTCGCATATCGCCTGCACCATCCCCACATCCTCATCTAACAGTTCGGCTATTTCCGGTACAGAACGTCCTTTCCTGTACCATGATCTTATCAATGCAAGACGTTCTTCTGCCTTTCCTTCTGCCCTGACGTATGCATCCTCTGCCGCACGATCTCTCCTTGCTTTCTGACTCTGCACCCAATACCAACTCAACGATCTTTCAATACCTAATTTCTCCAATACTTCTACCGCCTTCGCAATACCCGCATTTCGATTCAGTTTTTTCACCATCGCCAGTTCCTCCTTCGTCTCCGCATTAAACAACCGAATCCACCCATCCACCGGGCTTTCTTCCGTCAACTCCTTGCCTAACTCAATGATGTGCACCTCCAAAAGGTCCGTAAGCTCTTTGCCATCCCGATCCCTCAAGGTATACACCGAGTGATATTTCTGTCCCGACAACAGTTTAAAATCCAGGATACTGATCGTAATACTCTTTTTCAGTTTATCATAATCCTCCCCGGCCCACAACTCATCCACATACAAATGGGACAGATAAAAAAGATTCCGTTTGATCCAAAACTGCTGCCTTCTCATCTGAACCTCAATATCAATTCTGGTATCATCATTCAGCGTGAGCGCCAGATCCAATATCCCCAGTTTCTGCTTTCTCGTCCGTTTTCGCAATATCGGTGATACGATCCGCACAGAGTGGATAGTTTCCAATGGTATCCCCGTTACATCGCTGATAAACTGTTTTCTGACTGCCTCCACACCAAATACTTCCCGAAACGCAAACTCATCTCTTTTTAATGATACAAACACCTTACCTCCTTTTCCGCAGGAGGTTTCACGTTCACTTTACATTTTAACCGGAACCTTCTGCTTCTTCACTTTTTCTGGGATTAAAAGCATAGATTTCCGGAACACGCAGATTCTTTGAAATATGATAATTAGAAATTGTTATGCTTTGCGCTTATTGTATCATAAAAGCCAAATATGTCAACAGGAAATTTTCCGGACAAATACCACCTGCAACTGTTTTAATGCCTGTGAAACCTGATTAAGGATCAGTTAAGAATTGCACAAGAGACAGATTAAGACTTTCCCCCAAAAGTGCGGTACAGTATACTCACAGGATCGTTACGATCCCGCAATCCCGCAAATCCCAGATTCAGGAAAGAAAGAGGTATCCCATGAAAAATAGAAAAAAACGCATCCTCCTCGCAGGAACCCTGGCACTCAGCACAATTGCGATCGCCAGCATCCGCTTATCCGCAGGTGCTGTCCTGTCTGTAAATGCCTATATCGCAGCGAAAGACAGTCTGAGCCAGACCGTAGAATTAAATGGCAGCCTGGATTCGGCATATTCCAAGAGCTCCTACGCCAACGCCGCTGTTTGTGTGAAAACCGTGTCAGTCAAGGTCGGTGACACCGTGAAAAAGGGCGATCTGCTGATCGCTTTCGATGAAGACCGGATCGATTACCAGACAGCTCTCGCGGAATATGAGATTCAGGCAAGTGACGGAAATTACAAAAATACCATAGAATCCGGCAGCCGTACCCAGTCACTTTACCACGAAGCGACCTATAACCTCAGTATTTTGGATCAGCAGATCGCCGATACGGAAGCCGCCATCCTGGCAATGGAAAATGTGTTGATGAAACGCAAAGCTGAACTTACAGCGGAAGGCGCACGATTACAGGTTTCTATTCTGGATATTGCAGGCGACCCCAAAGAAGAGGAGGAATACCGGAACCTCCAGAAGCTGGCGCAGAACAACGCCTATGAATTACAGGCCGGGGATGACATCGTAGGCATGCAGGAAGAATTAAATCGCCTGAATGCGGCGCTGGCAGAATACCGTACCTACAAAGCGGAAATGGTGAGCCAGAAGGCAGCCACCAACACAAGCCGCATAACCTCCGGGCAGAAAACACAGCTGGAAGCCCTGAACGAGAAGACCCGATTGACTGCTGAAGAAGAAATCCGGAATCTGACCATCGCCCGGGAAGGCATCCACGCAGAGTTTGACGGAATCGTAACGGCTCTGGACGTGGAGGAAGGCATGGAAGTCACCAGAGGCATGCATCTCATCACCGTCGCTTCCTCCGAGGATATTATTGTAAAATGTTCCGCCAATAAATATGATATTGCGGACATTTCCGTAGGTCAGACCGCTGTGACCAGAGTTGGACACGCCAGCTACCCCGGAAAAGTCACCCGGATCGAAAGCATGACCGGCGTTGATGTAAACAATGCTTCCAACGTGGGACTCGAGGTCAGGCTAGAGGCACCTGACGACAGTATCATATTAGGCCTTGACAGCAAAACCACAATAAACACCGCCTCACAGGAAAACGTGATCTGCATTCCGAGAGACGCAGTAGTCGAGTCAGACGACTGTTCATATGTCTTCGTGGCGGACGGCAAAAAAGCTGTTTCCCGAAAAATCGAGACCGGGATCAAAAATGATGATATGATAGAGGTGATCTCCGGCCTCCGGGAAGGTGATGTGGTGGTGTGGAACGATGAAACAGATCTGACCGACGGCATGGATGTGAAGGTAAATCAATAAAGAAATTATTTTAACACAGAATGCAGGAGAAAACCATGAATGCCAAAAATGTCATTTTAACCGCAAAAGATTTGTCCAAAACATTTTCCAATGAATCCGTGCAGCAGCACGTGCTGAAAAATCTGAATCTATCCGTCTATAAGGGGGATTTCACCGTGATCATGGGCAATTCCGGATCCGGCAAGAGTACGCTTTTGTACGCGCTCTCCGGCATGGATCGTCCCAGCCTTGGGACCATCACTTACTACGTGGACACTCAGGGCATTGAGATCTCAAAATACAGCAACGACAAACTCGCCCGCTTTCGCCGTGATCATGTGGGGTTTGTCTTTCAGCAGAATTATCTGAATGATTCCATGAGCGCATTGGACAATGTCATGGTAGTCGGGCTGTTGCACAATAACGACCGCAAAGCGCTCGCCGAACGAGCCAAAACACTCCTTCGCAGCGTGGAGATCAACGAGCCGGATTTTCAGAAATTTCCGACTCAACTCTCCGGTGGTCAACAACAGCGTGTCGCTGTAGTCCGCGGCGTCATCAACAGACCGCAGATCCTGTTTGCCGATGAGCCCACCGGCGCACTGAATTCCCAAAATACCCAGAATGTCCTGAATATTCTGACCACCTTAAACGAAGAGGGACAAAGCATTGTAATGGTGACACACACCCTCATGGCGGCGGAGCGCGGCAACCGGATCATTTACCTGTCCGACGGCGTGATCTCCGACGAAGTAGATTTAGGTCCGTACCTCGGGGATTATAAGGATGAACACAATCCCGACAGAGAGGCCGCCATAGCGCGCCACACCAAATTGAAAACATTTCTCCAGAACATGGGATGGTAAAAAGCATGAACCGATACATTTTCCTGGTCAAAAACAATTTAAAAAAACAAAAAGGAGATATGATCACCTTCTTTATCCTGGTTTTTCTGGCAACCTTTATCACGTTTCTGTGTCTGACTTTTCTCACCGGAACCGCAAAGGTATTGGAGGATAACAAAAAGCTGATCAACGGCGCGGATATCCTGTTTATGGTACCGGACAATAAACCTGCTGAATACAAGCTGGAAGAACTGGCAAAAGGCAATCCCTACGTCAGCCGTTACGAAGCAAGCAAATATCTGTCCTGCGCACCCAAATACCGCCGGAAAAACGCAGCTGACTGGATCGAATACTCTTTCGCTTTCGCTTCCTACGAGGAGGAACGTCAGATTCAGAAATTAAGCACCGATGCGTCGAAATGTTCCGGAAACGAGGCAATTGTCCCCATGGCCATGAGTCCTGCTTTCAAACTCGGAGATATCCTCGAGATCAAGATCGGAGACAATCTATATGAGTTAAAGATTGCCGGCTACTGTGAGGACAATTATTACGCTTCCCCCATGAACATGGCTACTTACCTGGTCTATCTTTCCGAACAGATGTATGAACAGATACGCTATGAAAACAAAGATACCGTTTCCTCCGGAAAACTTCACAAGATCCTGGCATCCCCTCTGACCAAAAAGGAAAATTTATCCATGGAGGATATCGCGAATGAAATCTATCTGGAACATGCCAGATGGTATGATTCCTATAAGGAGGCGCACCCGGAAGCGGATCTCGGCGGCGGGATCGGCAGTATTCTCCCCTATGAATCCATGAAAATGGGGGCTATGATCTTACCGTACCTTTTTATCGCCATGTTGCTCCTGTTTTCCCTCATTATGATCGTCATTGCCATTGTGATCATATCCTTCAGCGTAAAGCAGTTCATCCTGGGGAATATGAAAAATACCGGCATTATGGAGGCAAGCGGTTATACCGTATCGGAGCTGGTGCTCTGCCTGCTGCTGCAGCTGGAGTTTGTTACCTTTCTTGCAAGCTTCCTCGGCGTGATCGCCGGTGCACTGTCCCAGCAAAAAGCAGGTATCATCATCCTCTATCTCATGGGCCTGTCCTGGCACCGCCCAGTGAATGCTTCCCTCGGACTTATCTGTGTTTTGTTTATCCTTGCGGCGATCGCGCTGGTTACTGCGTTTTTGGGCAGGGAATATCATAAGATCACCGTGCTGGATGCACTGCGCGGCGGCGTACAGAACCACAATTACAAAAAGAACCATTTCTCTTATGATCGCACCCACTTGCCCATCCCCATTACCAATGCGCTGAAGGAAACCTTCGGCAAACTCGGCACGCAGATCGGTGTCGCCCTGGTGATGGCGGTGCTTTCCCTGTCGACGGTCATCGGCTTAGGTTTTATTGACACATGGGGCACCGGAGATGTGAAAACATTCCTTCAGCTGTCCGGTATTGTCTATGGCGACGCCATATGCCCTAACGCGGATCTCTCCGTCCGAAACACGGTTCGCGATATGCCGGAGTGTGAAATCCTCTTTCACATGACTTCTTATGCTTTTGAATACAGCAGCGGCAAAAAGGCAAACACATTCACTACCATGGCTGTGGATGATTATTCCCTGACAAAGGGCTTAAGTATCATTGACGGCAGGTATCCCAAATATGAAAACGAAATCCTTTTGGGCAACAGCGCCGCCGGGATGCTGAACGTGAAGACCGGCGATGTGATAACCTGCAAAAACGGTGACAGCGAGGCTTCTTTTCTGGTATGCGGTCTGTGCCAGACCATGAACAATGCCGGTCAAATGGCATACCTGACGTTTGACGGCGCCGGAAAAGTGGCTCACCTTCCCCAGGTTTACGATACCTATGTCATCCTGAAGAACGAAGTATCTTTTGAAGACTTTGAAAAAGCGCTGAAAAGAATATATCCGGATATGGAAGTCACAAATGTGCTGAAATTGATGGAAGCCACCATGGGCTCTGTCGTGATGGGTGTAAAAGGCGTGTCCTACCTGATCACGATCCTGACTGCCCTGGTTGTTGCCTTTTCCGAATCTTTGATGATCCGCAGCAGGATCACAAAAGAATGGCGCAACATGGGAATTTCCAAAGCGCTTGGCTTCTCCACAAATGAATTGATCCTGCAGACTGTTCTGTCCAATATGCCTGCGATCCTGACCGGCGTGCTGCTCGGCCTGCTGTCAGGATCCTATGTGGGCAAAAGGAGTGCGCTGCTCATGTTCTCCATCCTGGGTTACAGCGACGCACCTTTTGTGATCTCGCCGCGCTCCTATCTGCTCACCGCATTCCTTATCCTGGGCATTGCTGCAGCAGTCTCCGGAATATTGAGCAGCAAGATCCGCAAGCTGGAGCCGGTGAAGATGATCACGGAAGAATAGACGTGATTGACAGCAAGAGTTCCTTGCGGATATAATTAAGTGATCCGAAACTCTGTTTCCGGCATATGCCATTGAGCACATTGTACATTATGCCCGATCAGATACCGGAAAATAAGTTTTACAAATACCAGATATTTCTACAGGAGACAACAGATGCACTATAATTGTTTGATCGTCGATGACGAGGCGGAGCTTGCCAAAATGACCACAGAGTATTTTAATCTGTTTGCTGTCTCCACAGCATATGTGGAAAGCGGCGACGCCTGTTTTGCTTTCTTAAAAGAGAATACTGTGGATCTGATCCTGTTGGATATCAATCTGGGCGACGGCACCGGCTTTGACGTTTGTAAAAAGATCCGGAATACCCTGCAGCTCCCGATCCTGTTTGTCAGCGCCAGACAAAGTGACGATGACGTGCTGGTAGCGCTTTCCGTAGGGGGCGACGACTATGTGAAGAAACCTTACAGCCTGTCCGTTCTGCTCGCCAAGGTAAAGGTAAATTTAAAACGGATGGAACAGATGGCGCAGGTAATGGCGCAAAACGCCGACGGCGGGAAGGCGGAAAACTCCGCAGACGACACCCCTGCGACACCTGGCGAACATCCTTATTTATATCTGGACGAGCCAACCATGTCCGCGATCCTGCATGGGGAGAGGATTGCCTTGAAAGCCAAGGAATTCTCCCTTCTGAACTGCCTGTACCGCCACAAAAACACCATTGTCAAAAAAGAGATCCTGTTCGACGAGGTCTGGGGAGATACCTTTTTCTCTGACAGCACCTTAAATGTCCACATCCGGAAGCTTCGGGAAAAGCTGGAAGAAAATCCCAACGATCCCCAACTCATCAAAACAGTGTGGGGAACCGGTTACTATCTGGAATTGCCGGAATGATTGCCTGATTTCAAACAGATGAACTTAACCGATCGATCTTAACCGGTCGGTCAGTAGGGAGATTTCATGAAGATACTGCGACAGATTGCCATTTTATTTACCTGTTTTATGTTGCTTGTTCTATGCATTTTTATGTATCTGAACAGGCAATTTTCCTTTGTGCAGAGAGATCTGCTCTCCTATAATGATGCTCTGCACCAGGTCGAGGATGCCCTCCTCGCCGGAATGGAGGAATCCGACATAGAAGAAAAATACGATTGCCGCATCATCCTCTCCACACGGATCAATGATCCGGAGCTCGCCGAAATGTACCGGAACGCGGCCTTTGTGCTGGATCTGGCCCCCAATGGCGAATATATCGGAAAGGTTGCCTGGATGGACGAGAGAAACCGTTATCATAACGCCCAGGACAAATTCCTTGCAGTCTCGCTGCTCTTGTGGGGAATGATCCTGCTCGGCGGCTATCTGCTGCTACTCTATTTCTTCCTTCGTCTGATCCGCCCCGTCAGAGAGTTGCAGCATTTCTCGGAGGAGATTGCCAAGGGAAACCTGGACGAACCCCTGCCGATCCACAAAAACAATCTTTTCGGAAACTTTGTGGAAGCCTTTGACCTGATGCGGGAACAGCTTGTAACGGCAAGAACCCGTGAAATAGAGGCCCAAAAAGCCCGCAAAGAACTGGTAACAGAGTTGAGCCACGATATCAAGACGCCCGTTTCCGTTATTAAAGCAACCTGCGAGGTATTGGAAACCAAATACGGTCTTGCCTCCAATGCGGATCCGGATATGATCTCCAAACTCTCCACCATTGAGCAAAAGGCCGACACCATCAGCCAGCTGGTCAACAACATGATGCATGCGAATCTCGAAGATCTGGAGCAGCTTGACGTCACTCCGACAGAGGAAAGCAGCCTCATAATCCTCGACTTTTTGGGCAACATAAAGCATTACGGAAACATCCTCCTCGAAAACGAAATCCCCGGCTGCCTGGTGTACATGGACAGGCTGCGCATGGAGCAGGCCATTGACAATGTGGTGGGAAACTCCTGCAAATACGCCGGAACCGATATCCATGTGCACTTTGATACCTGTTCGGTGCAAATGGCGAAAAGTGAAACCGGCGACAGCGTGAAAGCAGAATATCTGCGCATTCGCATCAAAGACGACGGTCCCGGTATCAGCGAAGACGAGCTCCCTCTGATCACAGAGAAATACTACCGCGGCAGTAACGCCGCGAAGACATCCGGCTCCGGGCTCGGTTTTTACCTAGTGAACTACTATATGGAAAAGCAGGGAGGCGGTCTGGAATACTATAATGATAACGGCTTTACCGTAGAACTGCTGCTGCGAAAAGTGTAGCACAGATCCGTGCACACATTTCCGTCCTTACTTGACATAATATTCCGATAGCTATATAATACGGAGGGCGTTTAGAGGATCATGCTCCCAAAGATGCCATACCAAAATGAATCAAAAGAAGGTCACGGAATTGGAATCAAGTGAGAAACAAAAAACAGCCGGAAACTGGCTTGTACCATCAGTTGTACTGAGTTTTACCATGAGTTTTATGTTGTGCATTTTTGAACCGCTTCAGCTCTATTTCACAAATATCATCGATGTCTGGTATGATATCTATAATCTGATGCCCGGATGTCTCATCATGCTGGCAGCAATGTTTGGCGGGTGCATGGTGTTGTTTGCGATCGCCAGGTTGATCCACGAGAAATTATGGAAAGCAGGCGCTTTTATTTTCAGCATTACCTTGATCTGTACTTATGTACAGGGGAATTACCTTGCCGGGAATCTGCCCCCTATCGACGGTAATCTTTATCCCTGGGAACTTTTTGACTATCAGCGTAAATATTGTATTTTACTTTGGTGCATTGTCATAGGAGTAAGTGGGCTGGCTGTCCGCAAAAAGGGGCTTGACTTTGTGATCCGGATCCAGAAATGGATCGCAGGTTTTTTACTGGCAATCCTGGTCGTGACAAATGTGACCACCTGCCTGATGCATGACGGCTTGGTAGATAAAGGCGATCTGACCACCACCGCGAAAAATTTCTACACCTTATCCAAGGACGGTACAAACTTTGTCATCGTGATGTTAGACTCTGTCCGGGGTGAGGAATTAAATGAAGTCCTGGAGACAGATGAGATATATCATGAGCAGTTCAAGGATTTCACCTGCTATGCGGACGCTATGTCCGGCTATCCCATGACTCAGTATTCCATTTATTTTTTGCTGAGCGGAGACTGGTTCGACGGGGACGAATATATCAATGATTATCGGACCAATATCTTCCTCAACTGTCCGCTGTTTTCGGAGCTGGAAGAACGGGATTATACCATGGACCTGTATATGCTGGAGCTGCCCTATATAGATAACGACGGATTTTACCGGTTCCGGAATTTTGTCAGACAGCAGTCTCACTTTTCCTCTCTCTGGAAATTTGCAAAGCTGGAACTGCGGCTTGTGGGGCTCAAGTATGCACCCTATGACCTGAAGCGAATGTGTCTGGCTCTGCCGGAGGAGATTGATAATCTGCGTGCTGTGGATGATGTATCTGATCTGTATGATGCCGAGAATCCTTATTTTGTGAAACAATTGCGGGAAGGAACCATTTCCTATCAGGAGCAGAATGTATTCAAGTTTGTCCAGTCCGATGGCGCGCATGCACCTTTTTATTTTAATACGGATCTGGAGGAAACCACCCAGGAGGTCGGTTACCACAATGAGATCCGGGCCTGCCTGAACATGATGCATGAATACATTGAAAAATATAAAGAGGCCGGTTGCTACGACAATACCGTGTTTGTTATCCTTTCAGATCACGGCTACAACTCCGAGCCGGTGGGCGAGCTGAAAGACTTCTGGAATCCTACGGATCGTCAGCACACCATGTTGTTCATTAAGGGATTCAACGAGCATCACGATACGCTGCAGTTTTCCAACGCCCCTGTCCATCACTGTGACCTGCCTGAGGCATACAGACGGCTTATGGACGGTGCGCAGAGCGGAGATGTCTTTGATGTGAAAGAAGGGGACTATAGAGAGCGCCGGTTCATGTTGCACACAAGTGTGTACAGCGATTATTTTTACGAATACATCCAGACCGGAGAAGCCGGAGATATGGAGACAATGAAGCCTACCGGCAGGGAATATGAGAGCGTAGATGGACAGGTGGCAGGACCTCCGCCGGAATAGGCGATGGCTCTGCCACCTGTCTTATTTTACGTTCTCTATGCTTAAACTCCGTATCTGATATAGTCTACCGTTGCGCTGCCGCATTCCGGTGCTGCACTCTCCCCATCCTTATGCACACAGAACACGCCGTTCTTCACGCCGACCCAGCGCCCGGCTTTGGCGTCGATCTTCACCTCGCTGCCTTCCACCACCTTGCCGTTCAACTCCATGTACATAGTGATATCCTCTCTGTGGATATGGCGTACCCAGACGTCATTGCCCTGAAAATCCTTACGATCTATCTCATCCGCATATTCACGGATCTGCACCCGATACTTCCAGACCACATCAAATCCTGCTGCCGCAAGCGCATCCGCGTCCAGTGCCAATACACTCTCCTCACTCTGTGCAAAGGCCATCTGATGGTCAAACTCCTGCTTTCCCGTGATCTTCACCAGTTCATAGCGCAACTTTGCCGAAGTCTGCCGCCCGCCTTCAGAGGCCGCCGCTGCACTTTCGTCCTTCCTGCCTGCTGCCCGCTCCGTTCCGGCTTTGGCACACCGCACCGCCAAGCCTGCAAAGGTCTGACCCATGGACACCTGTCCCGCCATGTCCCCGGCACACAGATCCCGCACATTCATCCGGATCTCACAGGTAAACTCCGGCGCTGCCCATTTCTGCAAAAGCAGATTCCGGTAATCGGGAAGCTGCCGCATTCCGTTCGTTTTCACAGCGCGCAGACGAATCGCAGACTCCCTGGGGATCATCTCATACCAATCATCCTCCGCATTGGCATTCCACTGCCACTGTAGTCCCAAAGTATCCGATTCAAACTCATCCGAATTGTCCGGTTCGCAGATCTCCACGGTTTTTCCTGCCGCATCCAGCGCTCCCTGCCTGGCTGTGGCTGGCTTCCGATACACCGTCACCGGCTCCCCGTACTCGTTTCCGTCCTTGGCCACGCCGATCACCGGCCATCCGTCCCTCCAACTCATGGGCTGCAGATGTACGATCCGTCCGCCCGCATACACATCCTGAAAATGCAGAAACCAATCCTCGCCTGTCACCGTATCCACCCAGGCCCCCTGATGAGGTCCGTTCACAATAGAATCTCCCTGGCGCAGCACCACCTTGTATTCATAGGGACCCCGAATATCCCGTGACCGCAGCACCACCTGATGCCCGCACTTCACGCCGCCCGCCGGCGCAAAAATATAGTACCAGCCGTCTTTTTTATACACTTTAGGACCTTCAATAGTCTCATTTTCCGTATTTCTTCCGTCATAGATGATCTGCGATTCCGAGAGCAGATGCGTCCCGTCCGGCGCCATCTCCGCAAGCTTCAACACACTCTTATAACCCACTCTTGCCCCTGACACAGCCGTCGCCAGATAAGCTTTTCCGTCCTCATCCCAGAACGGGCAGGGATCGATCACACCGTACCCCGGCATCATGTTGACAGGCTTGCTCCACTCCCCTCTGGGATCCTTAGTCCTGCTCATATAGATTCCTTCATCCGGCATCGGGAAAAATACATAATATTCCCCCGCATGATACCGGATAGCAGGCGCCCACACACCGCTTCCGTGCATAGGATTCACATACCGGTATTCCGGCACCTGCCGACACACATAATTGACCACCTTCCAATTGACCAGATCATAAGAGTGCAAGACCGGAATCGCCGGCGCATTGCTGAAACTGGAGGATACCATATAATAGTCATCCCCCACCCGGATCGCATCCGGATCCGAATAATCCCCATAGAGCACCGGATTCTGATAGGTACCATCCCCAAAATCTGCCTGTCGCAACATATTGTGTTCTCCCTTCTCTATGTTCTGCATAATTCTCTCTATATCCTACCATAGACCCACTTTGTTTTCCACTTGAATAAGCATCCGGTATGCGGAATCACCGCTGCCCAATTCAGGCAGATGTACGGGACAACCCCCTCAGAATACCGCCGCACCTGAAGGTTCCATACTTACCATTCCTTCCCCCACGCGACCAGATCCTCCAGCGTATAAGCGGACACAACTGCCATTCCCTGTTCTTCACCGACCCTGCGGATACCGCTGTTTTCAATATATGCCTTATTTGTCGCTGCGCTGAATACATCCAGATATCCATAATAAGCGATCTTTTGCCATGTAGTGGTATCTACGCACAGCGTAGCTCCTGTGGAAAGCCGCAGATAGATCCGGTTTCTTGCCGGGTCATCAATAGAATACAGGGTAGTCGAAGTCGTGAAGCCGGTTCCCTGTATACTCTCCTCATAGGCGAGCGCTCCCGCCTCCAGATCATAGATCATAAAATGATCTTTTTCATAAATACAGATTGCTTTGTCCTCATGGCAAAACGTCATCCTCTCCACTCTGGCGCTGCCTTCCCTCAGCGGAATTTCCTGCTTCACAGCCTGCGCTTTGATGTCATAGATCCGCAGCATTCCGTCCGTATCCACCGTCGCAAAATAAGGCGTTTCCTTCGCCATGGAAAGTATGCGTTCCACACCTTGGGGACAACTGTCCTTCAGCGTATAGGTCTTATCCTCCGTCACATCATATACCAGGAAAGAATCCATCTTTTCCTGCGTCCCGTCCGCATACTGTCCGATCAGGACCATACCGTTCTCCCCGGCTTTCAGATAGGCCTGGGGAGCAAAAAAGAGATCTCCCGGACACTGGTCCGTATCCAGCTTTTTCACCTGCACCTCTCCGCCGTCAAGTCTGACATAGAGCTGATCTATATAATTTTTTCCTGTCTCCGTATTTCCTTCGCCATCCGACGCCAGACCGACATGCAGCACTTTATCCCCTGCCGTCACA
>CADBNO010000194.1 GCA_902796105.1 uncultured Lachnospiraceae bacterium
GGCAATCTGTCTGAAAAGCATTGATACGGATTTGGATATTTATGCGGACGGAAGCCGGATATATACGTTTCACCCGACAATCTCCAGGTGGCTTGGGAAGTCTTACGGGATGTTCGTTCACACGGTCACTATTCCGGAAGAGACGGAGAGATTGGAGTTGCAGCTAAGTCCGGTTTTTCCGGGTACTTCTGCGGGATTAAAGGATGTGGCCTTTGCGGAGGGCGGCCGGTATCTGAACAATCTGTTCCGGGACAATATGGTAGCTTTTGAGCGATCACTGCTTACTCTGTTGATCGGTCTGTTGTTTTTGATCGTCGGCTTGTTCGGCAAGGTATTGATGCGGTTCTCGGGTCTTGATTTTATTTCTTTGGGTATATTATGTATCCTGTTGGGCTTCACCGGTTTTAACGATACGATGTTGCTGCAGGTGTTGACGCAACACCCTGCTGTTATCCGTGTGGTTACGTATATCTGTCTGATCTTTATACCTTATCCGGCGGTGTCCTTTTTTGCCAGCGCCACGGGACAAGGGCATTCCAGATGGGTATCAGGGCTGATCACAGTGTGTCTTGCCAATTTTGCGCTGCAGGTCTTGTTGACCTATTGTGGGATATCAGATTATTATTATCTGGTTTACCTCAGTCACGGGATCATCGTGCTGGCTTTTGTACAGTCCATTTATCTGGTGGTCCATGCGATCCTGAAACGTTCGATCCAGGCAGATCTGCTCCGGAGTCTGGGAATCGGCCTGTCCGCCTGTGTGATCGGTGCAGGGCTTGATATTTTCCTGTATTATTCTTCGCAAAGTTATGGGTCTTCGAGTTTTACCCGGCTGGGAGTGCTTGTTTTTACTGTGCTGATGGGGATTTATCTGTTCCGTGCCCAGATCCATGCGCTGAACCGGAAGCAGTATGAAAATATGACGTTTATCCGGGAATTGACGGAGGCTTTTGCAAAGGTCATCGACATGAAGGACAGTTACACCAATGGTCACTCCACACGTGTTGCGAAGTATACAACTATGTTGGCAAAGGAACTGGGTTATGACGAGGAGACGGTGGAGAAGTATTACCGGATCGCCCTGCTCCATGATGTGGGTAAGATAGGTGTTCCGGCAGAGGTGTTGATTAAACCGGGCAAGTTGACGGATGAAGAGTTTGAGACGATCAAGTCCCACACCTCCCGGGGTTATGAGGTATTGAAAGGGATCAGTATCATGCCGGAATTGTCGGTTGGTGCGCAGGCTCATCATGAAAGACCGGATGGACGCGGTTATCCGAACCGTTTGAAGGGGGATGAAATTCCCCGTGTGGCGCAGATCATCGCTGTGGCAGACTGTTTTGACGCCATGTATTCGGACCGGCCTTACCGCAAACGGATGAATTTTGACAAGGTGGTATCTATCATCAAAGAGGTGTCAGGTACGCAGCTGACACCGGATGTGGTGGATGCTTTTCTGCGGCTTGTGGAAAAGGGTGAATTCCGGGCGCCGGATGATCATGGCGGCGGAAGCATGGAGAATATTGAGAATATCCGGGGAGAGACAAAAGAGTAGCGAACTCTTCAAAAATATATGAATAACTGGATGCCGGGCTGATAGGTACCCTCTTTACTGGATAAACCAGTAAGGAGGGTATTTTGTTTGCGTTAGGACCGGGAGCTATGATGTAATGCGCAATGCGCGGTAACGGTTCACCATTGCCCAAAGTTCCTGTTTACGTACCATGGCCAGATTGCCGGGAACCGAGTTGCCTGTGGCTGCGGCAAAGCCTTGTTTGGCAAGGCTCTGATAGAGTTCTTCGACGCACTGGGTAAGAGGTGCTTTTCCGTTAAGTTTTTTCTCCTCCAGCGTACGGAGCAGGGAGCCGAGAAGGTTGGTCTGTTCGTTGTCCACCACCTGTTCCACGAAGCGGAGCTCCACGGATTCATGATTCAGAGAGACACTGTCTGTACCGGAACCTCTTACTTTCACTTTTCTGCTGTCGGTGACATCGCGGTTCTGGGATGCGATACGACGATCGACAAAGGGCGTCAGTGCGTCGGGTTTCTCCGGTGCATCGCTTTCCTCAGCCGCCGCTGCCTTGGCAGTCCCGGTGATATCCAGAGGCTTGTATTCTTTCATCTGCAGGACGGTGTCGGACACGTGGAAGAAAGCGCCTGAGCTGCCTGCCACCAGAATGGTGGAGACGCCAAGCTCGTCGTAGAGCTGGCGCATACGGCTCAGGAAAGGAATGATGGGTTCCTGCTCCGGGTGGATCACACGCTGCATGAGGGCGTCGCGCACCATAAAGTTAGTGGCACTGGTATCCTCGTCGATCAAGAGTGTGCGGCTGCCCGCCAGAACTGCTTCCACGGTGTTTGCAGCCTGGGAAGTGCTGCCGCTGGCGTCCTCGGTGGAAAAGTGTGAGGTGTCTTTGCCGTTAGGAAGATTGCGGATAAAAGCACTGATATCCAGCTGTTTCACACTGCGCCCATCCTCGGAGCGGATCTTCATGGCGGTATCCTCGGTGATCACGTATTCTCTGCCGTCTCCGGGGATGTGGTTGTAAACGCCCCGCTCCAGTGCTTTTAACAGGGTGGATTTGCCGTGATAGCCGCCGCCAACGATCAGAGTGATCCCCTTTTTGATGCCAAGACCGGAGATAGTGCGGTTATTGGGCAGGGTGAGGGTCACACGATCCTGCGCAGGGCTTTCAAATGCCACGCCTGAGGACATGGGCGCATCGTCCACGCCGCTCTTGCGGGGCAAAATGGCGCCGTCTGCCACAAACGCCACCAATCCTTTTGCGGGCAGCTGATCCCGGATGGCTTTCTGGTCGTCCGCCAGTGAGATCCAGGTCTTCAGCTGGGCAGCAGGAACTGCTTTGGAGAACAGGCTGTGTTCCGCTGCAGCGGGCACATATTCCATAAGCATTTTTTTCAATTCCATGGACAATGTGGTGCGTCCGGCAGCAGGAAAGCCTGCGGAGAAACGCACTGTCATTGCTCCGTTTACCGGGTTGATAGTCAGCGCTGAGCGCTCCAAAATCTCCTGATGGCATGCACTGACAGAGAGGGTGCCGCTTTTGCCGGAACCTTTTGCTTTATGGCTGACTTTGCCCAATTCCCGGTAAAACCCGCGTAGCAGCAGGTCCTGCAAGGCGATGCGCCTGTGGGGCACTTCATAGTATTCTTTGGGAAAACCGTGGCGTAACGCATCAATATGTATGCTCAGGGAGGAAGGTGCCGCAAAGGGATCCCCCTGTACATGATCGATAGATAAAGTGTATGCGGGGAAGCGATAGCTGCCCTGTAGGGATTTATAAGCCGGATAGCTCTTATGGTCTGTCTGCTGTAAAAGCTGTTCCAAGTGTCGCATGGTGGTATGTACTCCTTTCCGAATTGTGCGATGTCTGATCCTTAGCTATAGTAGCCTGGATTCCGTCTTTGCTTTATGGGAAACGGAGAATGGTCATGAGCCACTCTCCGCATCCTTCCAGGTAATGTGATATTGTACGCCGGTGAATTCACCGATCTGATCAATGTAGTTTTTGATGAGTTCCTGTGCCTGCAGTCTGGCGGTGTTCATCAGGGAGGAATTGCCGCGGATCTGCTGGATCATCTCCGCCTGCGCCAGATTGATGGCGTTGGTCTGATCGGCGGCAGTGATCGGGTTTTTCTGGAAGAGCTGATCCTGGGAGATCACATAGGAATTCTCGTTCCAGGACTCGGGATCTACCTTGCAGGAAACTTTAGGTCTAGGGAGAGTGATGGTGATCTCTGATTCGTTGATATCCATCTGTATTTTGTTGATATCATAAGAGATTTCTGCGGTGGCCGTGTATTCGATCCAGAAAACCCGCTCGGTCTCACCGATGTGTTCCAGGCCGATGCCGGGGGATTTTGTGGATTTGGCTACATTGTGGTAGGTGCATTCCACGGTGACCAGCTCACAGATCTGTCGGATCCTGCCAAGTTCCGGTGTGGCTGTGGGAACGACTGGCTGGGCGGATGCCTGCGTCGAGTTTTCTGAGTATGTTGAATTTGCTGAATCTGGCGGCGTGGCATTCTGCGTCCGAGAAGCATTTTTGCCGCAGGCGGACAGCAGGCCGATAAGGAGCAAAGCCAGGATTCCCAGGCAGGATATGCGTTGTTTGCAATGTGATCTTGTCATTGATACGCCTCCCCCTGCTCCAGGACAACAATGGTGTATTGAGTGTCCGGATCCATTTGCTCTACCAAAGGTTCCACAAAAGCCTTTTCGTACATTTTCGCTGTCTTGACAGCAGTTTTCACAATGTTCGGGTCTGCGGCCACCTTGCCTTTCAGATCGGCAATGGCAGCCTTGTAAGCCTCCTGTGCCACGGTTTCTGTGTTGTATTGGTTGCTCTCAAAAATATATTCCATGGTTCCCGCGTTGATGATGGGCTCCTCTACCGTGACGGCGGGCAGTTTGATAATGATCTCATGTTTTTCCTTGTCCAGATGCAGCAGGATCCTGGAAGCGTCTATGCCAGCTTTAACGGTGCCTTCGTAAGCCACATGATATTTCAGGGTGTCGCCCTCGTAGACCGCCGCAATGCCGTTGTAAGGATATTCGGCGGTGTAGAGCTTGCCGTTTGTAACGATTTTTTCCAGGGAAGCCTGAGTAATGGTGGTGACTTTACCTTCCTGACCGTGAACTGCGTCGTTTATGGCGCCTTGAAGACTCTGGGAAGATTGCTTTCTGCCGGCAGAGCGATGGCCTAAAATAAACGCAATAATGATGGCTATGACCACCAGGATCGCTATGACGGTCAGCGCCAGTTTCGCCAGCTTTTGCTCCAGCCAGCTCGGTTGATTTTCATTTTTGTCGTGTTTGTCCGATGCCATATGGTTTTCCTTTTATGTTCAGTTTATATTCAGGTATGCCTATGCCTAAGTTTTGGGCTTGGGTTACGATGCTTCTTTTTGCGTGCTTCGGATCACCATCAATACAACTACCATCAGGATCAGTCCGGCGGGCAGCGTCACTACTGCGGTTTTTGCGAAACCGGCGATGATGTAGCCTACAAAGGACACAGCGGCAACAGTCAGCGCGTAGGGCAGCTGGGTGGAAACGTGACGGATATGTTCACACTGGGCACCGGCGGATGCCATGATCGTGGTGTCGGAGATGGGCGAGCAGTGATCGCCGCAGACGGAGCCTGCCATACATGCGGAGATGGAAATGATCATCAGCTCGTTGCTCATATCACTGTGGAATACGCTTACCACGATAGGGATCAACAACCCGAAGGTACCCCACGAGGTTCCGGTTGCAAATGCCAGAAATGCACCGATCAAGAAGACAAAAGCAGGAAGCAGGGACATTACCATGCCGTTCTCTGCAATACGCTCTACCAGACCCGCTATATATTCGGCGGCGCCCAGAGAGTCGGTCATGCTCTTTAAGGTCCATGCCAGTGTCAGGATCAGGATGGCGGAGACCATGCTCATAAAGCCTTCCGGAATAGCATTCATGCATTTCTTGAAGCTTAACACCTTTGTGCAGAGGTAGAAAATGATCGTAATGAACAGTGCGGTCATGGAGCCGTAGACCAGACCCACGGAAGCATCGGAGTTTGCGAAAGCATCCACAAAGCTTTCACCCTCGAAGAAGCCGCCGGTGTAGATCATACCCAACACGCAGCAGAGGATCAGGGTGAAGATCGGCAATACCAGATGGATCACTTTGCCTTTAGAGGAAGCCGGCGGATTGGGCTGGTCTTCGGAGCCGGTAATGCTGGCTTCGCGAAGGGAAGGATCCGGATTTTTTCCGGCCAAACAAGCTTTCTCCGCCTTCTTCATAGGACCGTAGTCAAATTTGCCGATGGTCAAAGTCAGCATCATGGCAATGGTCAGGAATGCATAGAGATTGTAAGGGATCGCACGGATGAACAGAGCCAGTCCGTTGGCGCCGTCCACAAAGCCGGTAACTGCTGCGGCCCAGGAAGAGATCGGAGCGATGATGCAGACCGGTGCTGCGGTAGCGTCGATGAGGTATGCCAGTTTTTCTCTGGAAACCTTGTTCTTGTCGGTCACAGGCCGCATTACGCTGCCCACGGTCAGACAGTTGAAATAGTCGTCAATGAAGATCAGCACGCCTAACGCAATGGAGGCAAGCTGTGCGCCCATGCGGGTTTTTACATGCTCAGAAGCCCAGCGCCCGAAAGCGGCGGATCCGCCGGCCCGGTTCATCAGCATCACGATGCTTCCCAAAACCACCAGGAATATGAGGATACCTACATTCCAAGAGTCAGCAAGCTGACCGATCATACCGTCCACGAAGACATGCTCCATGGCGGCAATGGGATGGAACTCAGCGTAAAGCAGGCCCCCGGCAATGATACCTATCATCAGGGAGGAGTACACCTCTTTGGTGATCAGAGCGAGCAAGATTGCAATAATAGGGGGCAAGAGTGACCAGAAGGAATTGGTAAACATGATTTTTCTCCTATGTGTTTTGTATTTTTATTCCCGACAATAATGAGTTCGGGTGACATGCCTGTATGTGTCAATGTGGCTGCCGGTTTCGGCATATGCCGTGAAAATCAACGAAGCTTGTTTCGCTTATGGCCCACAGCTCCGCTGTGTAGCAAAGCTTCGCTAAGTCAGACTCGAAAATCACTTCGTGTTTTTCTTGTTGAAACAAAGCTTCGCTAAGTCAGACTCGAAAACCACTTCGTGTTTTTCTCGTTGAAACAAAGCTTCGCTAAGTCAGACTCGAAA